>JASFIU010000372.1:0-5148 GCA_050122495.1 Desulfobacterales bacterium
CGTGGTCACCACCGGCAGCTTTACCATACCCCTGATGAAGCGCATCGGTTACCGCAACTATTTTGCCGGTGCAGTCGAAGCCTGCGCTTCTTCCGGGGGCCAGATCATGCCGCCCGTCATGGGAGCCGCGGCCTTTGTAATCGCCGAGTTTCTCAATATGCCCTATCTGAAAGTGGCCATTGCCGGTATCTTCCCGGCACTGATATATTTTTTTTCAATTTTCGTGATGGTTCACTTCGAGGCGCGCAAGCGCAACCTGGCCACGATTTCAGCGGCCGAGCTTCCCAACTTCAAAGAGGAGGTCAAGCAGGGCGGGCACTTGTTTATCTCCATCGCAGTCATTATTCTCCTGCTGATCATTGGTTACACGCCCATGTTTGCCGCTTTTTGGGCCATCATTTCGATCTTGGTGCTCAGCTTTCTGCGCCGGGAAACCCGCATGCGTCCTGTAGATCTTCTCAGCGCCCTCGAGGAAGGCGCCCGAATGGCCGTGTCGGTTTCCGTCGCCTGCGCTGCGGCAGGGGTCATCATCGGTTGTGTTTTTGTTTCCGGCCTGGGTCTGAAATTCACCAACCTGATTGTCACGCTTTCCGCAGGCATCCTGCCTATTGCACTGATTTTGACCATGTTTGCCTCCCTGATCCTGGGCATGGGATTGACCACCACGGCTGTTTACATTACCCTGGCAGCCCTGGTGATACCGGCTCTAACCAAAATGGGAGTGGAGCCGATTGCCGCCCATTTTTTTGCCTTTTACTACGGCCTGGTTTCGGCCATTACACCGCCGGTGGCGCTGGCATCTTTCGCTGCTGCGGGTATCGCCGGCTCTAATCCCATGCAGACCGGATTCCACTCCCTGCGGCTGGGCATCGCCAAGTATATCCTGCCCTTTGTTTTCGTATATGCGCCGGGAATGTGCTTTGTGGGCAACTGGCTCGAAATTACCCTTGGCATCGTCGGCGGTTTTGCCGGAATTTATGCATTGACCGTCACGACCGAAGGGTGGTGCCTTTTCAGAGTTGGCTGGCCGCTGCGAATTTTGATGGCCATCTGTTCCCTGCTGTTTTTTGTTCCCGGTTTGAAGCTGGCCGGTCTGAACCTCAGCCTGCCGTACTGGTTGACCCATCTTGCGGCCTGGGTGCTGTTGATAGGCTTTACGCTTTTTCACCGCACACAATATCACCAACACAGGCAGGAGGTAACGGCATGAGTCTTAACCGCATTCTGCAATGGCTGCTTCTGGCGGCAACCGCCGTCTTACTGATCATATTGAAATGGCTTCATCTGGGCGTCACCCACTATAACCTTTTTCTATTGATTCTGGTCGGGTGGATATTGGGATTGGTGTTGTCCTTTCGGGTGCTGACCCCCCACCGCCGTTCAGACAACTAGAAGTGGTTTCAAAACCCCAGCACTCCATTGCGCCAACCCGCCTGCTACCCGTTTTGAAAATCTGAGCGGCAAATGACCTCCAATCTGGTCTGATAGCGAGGGAACTTTATTATATGGTTTTGAATATGGGCAGAATATTGCAGCAAACGGCTCTGCGGTTTGCTGACCATCCCGCAGTGATCAATGTCGAGCGGGCGCGTCGCTTTACCTATGCCCAGATGGATGAGCTCACCAATCGCCTGAGCAACGCCCTCAAACGTCGTTTCGGTCTTCGCCGGGGCGATTTCTACGCCACCATTCTGAATAACGACAACATGGCCCTGTTTCACCCCTGGATGCTGAAATGCCCGGTGGGGGGGGTGTGGATCGATGTGCGGGATTCCACAGAGGCACACCTGCGCCAGATTGATCATGTTCAGCCGAAGCTCGTATTTCTGGAAGAAAATATGCTGCCCCTGCTTTACGAGGACCTGCAGGCGCGTAAGATCGATGTGGTAACCATGGACCAGCTCCGGAAATCTCGGCCGCATGTTTATGGCTTTTGGGATTTGGTCGAGCAGGCTGCCGCGATCGAGATCGACGAAGAATTTGTGGCCGATGATTCATCCGAGCACATCAGTGTGCTGCGTTTTACCGGCGGCACCACCGGCCGGGCTAAATGCGCCCCGTACACCCTTTTCAACCTGTGGATCTGGGGCTGCAATCCAGCGCACTTCTACGAAACCTTTCCCTTTGAGCATCCCCGGGCACTGTTCTTCTCTCCCCTGCACCATGCTGCTTCCGGATCCGTGGTCATTCCGGCACACATCAGAGGCGGTGCAATCATCACCCTCAACCAGGCCGACCCGGAATCCGTCGGCAGAACTATTGAAGCCGAGAAGGTCGACATGATCTATGCCGTACCGACGGTTCTTTACCGCATGCTGGAAATAGATCTTGCCCGCACATATGATCTGAGCAGCCTGAAAACGATCCGTTACGGTGGCGCACCCATCGCCCCTTCAAAGCTGGAAGTCCTGCTGGAGATCTTCGGTCGTATATTTGTTCAGGGCTACGGTTCCACCGAATGCTGGCCTTCAATCACCATTTTGGGCAGAAAAGACCATGGTACCCGCACGCCGGAACAGCTCCAGAGACTACTCTCCGTGGGACGACCCATGCCCGGCGAGGAAGTCATCATCTGTGATGAAGAAGGGCAGGTGCTGCCGGCGGGCCAGCGCGGGGAGATCTGGGTCCGGGGACCGAATACGATCGAGGGATACTACAAGGCTCCCGAGCTGACACAAGAAAATTTTTCTTCCTCCGGTTTTTGGAAATCAGGCGACATGGGCCTCACCGACGAGCAGGGCTACATCTATCTGGTCGACCGCAAGCAGGACATGATTATCACCGGAGGATACAATGTTTATGCCATCGAGGTTGAGAACTGTCTGAGCAGCCATCCGGCAATACAGAATTCAGCGGTGGTGGGTGTCCCTCACGACATCTGGGGCGAAGAGGTCTGTGCCATGGTAATTTTGGTTCAGGGAAGCACTGCATCCGAGAAGGAATTGATCGACCACTGCAAACGCCACCTGGCCCGTTATAAGGCACCGAAAAAAATAAAGATTACTGACCAGCTGCCCCTGAGCCCGGCCGGGAAAGTTTTGCGCCGCGAAGTTCGCCGACTGCTTGAGGGCAATGGATAGTACTTATTCATTATTGGTTATTCGAATTTGAGCGCTTTATTATTTCAACTGCTAGACCAATAACGAATAACTAACAGCGCCGCTTTGAGCGCATGTCGCTCAAGGTGGCGCTGTTCAACTGAATGAACGATCTAGCTTCAAAACTTCCAGCAATAATTTATCGCGCCACTTTTTGATGTTCTCCAGCGAGTGCTGACGGACCACTTCCATATTATTGACACTGTTGACAAAGGGCTTTTTCATCGTAGCAGGGATGGTGTTCCAGGCGGCCATGGATTTCCATCTCAACGCATAGGATTCCGCATAATCTTCCACAAAGCCTTCGATGCCGTCTCCTGCCAGATAAGCCCTTAAACAAGGACCGATAAACGGATCCCGCATTCCCATTCCTGTGCAGAAGGCCCTGTCAATCTCCTCTGCATTGGCCACGCCGCTGGCTACCATATCAATGGCTTCGCGCAGAATGGCGGCCTGGAGTCTGTTGACGATATAGCCGGAAACCTCTTTTCTGAGTCGCACCGGCGTTTTGCCGAGCTTCTCCATCAGTGCAACGGTGATGTCGACCGTCTCCGGTGCTGTTTGTTCGCCGCCGACAATTTCCACCAGGGGGATAAGATGAACGGGAAGAAACGGATGGGTCAGGACACAGCGCTGCGGTTGTGTGACTTCCTTTTGAATCTCGGTCATCATCAGCCCGGAACTGCTACTGGCAAAAATCGCATCAGCCGCTGCGGCCGTGTCCATTTCTTTGAATACCTCTTTTTTTGCCGCGTAATTGTCGGGGACGGATTCCTGAATGTAATCGGCATGCTTGACAGCGTCGGCTAAATTCAGCATGGTCCGAATACGTTTGCAGGCCACGGCGGTCTGGCCTTTCTGGAGCCGACCGTTGTTTTCCAAAAACATTAAGTTCAAATTCACTTGTGCCGTTGCATTTTCCAGTCTATCCTCGTTTAAATCCTGGAGGATGACGTCATACCCATTGGCTGCAAACAGGGTAGCCCACCCTTGCCCAATGAGTCCCGCACCGACGCATGCCACGGTTTTGATGCTGGTACGCATTTTTTTACCTTCCTTCAGGCCGCATTGCCAAATTGGCTGGATCATGTTTTCCCTGACGCCGTGATGCGTCACATTTTGTCACGCGCTTCAGATGCTTGCGTCATGGCCTTGAGAACTGTTTCGAGTGAAGGCATTGCAGGGGCGTCTTTGAACCCGGCTAATCGCCGATAAATCATTTCGGCCGCAGCGTGGAACTCACCGGGTAATCCGGCCTCGCGAAAAGTCGTCGCTATTTCCGCCATTTCTCCCTCAAATCGCCAGGCTTTGGCCGTTTCTCTGCGGACTCTCTCAGCCGCCTGCTCGCCAAAGTTCGGCCAGTCTCTTGACCACTGGGCCTGCAGCTCACCGCGCACGCCCAGAACCTCGGCAGTGGCTAAGATCGCGCTCAACAGAGCGGAGGTGCCCTTGGTATAGGCGGCATAACACATTTTTAATGCCGACGCCCTGCCGATGGCTTCCCCGATGGCGCAAGCCGTCAGCGGCCCGGCCGAGCAAAGCGCCACCGCTTCCTCGGCTTTATCCCCGGAAAGATAAAGCCAGGTTTTTTCGGGCTCCCTTACCGGTACGCCGATAATGCCACCGTCTACAAAGTCCACCCGGGCCGCTTTCATTTTTTGGCTAATGCGAAGTGCCCGCTGAGGCGCAATGGCATTAACGTCCAGATATAATCCCTGATAGGATTGAGCCAGGACCTGCTCGGCCACCTCTTCTGCGGCGTGCGGCGGGCAGACGCTGATGATAATCGGGCATGTGTCACAGAGAGCGGCCAGTGTAGCTGTATCAACCAGATTGAATTTTTCGGCGCGATCCCGGGTTTGAGGGCTGCGGCCTTCAGAAGCCCAGCAGACCGTATAACCGCTGTTCTGAATGGATTCCGCAACATAGATTCCCATTACGCCGGGATGCAAAATGCCAACTTTTTGTTTCGACATCGGGCGACTCCTCGTAATCTTTTAAATTTACAGTATCCACGCTCTATCATATTTATTATTATTTCGCTAATAAA
>JASFIU010000373.1:0-5148 GCA_050122495.1 Desulfobacterales bacterium
CATGCGTCATCCGGCACTACCGGCAAACGGAAAATTCTGGCTTACACGCAAAAAGATATTGACGATTGGAGTCATATTTTCGCACGCTGTTACGAAATGGCCGGACTAACCCAAGAAGATCGTGTTCAAATTATGGTCGGATATGGTGTTTGGACGGCAGGTGTCAGCTTTCAGTCGGGATGCGAAAAACTTGGTGCCATGGCAATCCCCGCCGGTCCTGGGAATGTCGACATGCAGTGTCAGTTTTTGGTCGACCTTCAGACCACTGCGATGTGTTGCACGGCATCCATGAGCCTGCTGATGGCAGAGGAAATCAAACGCAGAGGCTTGAAAGATAAGATTGCGCTAAAAAAATTGATATTTGGTTCAGAGCGCAGCAGCGATGCCATGCGAAAGCAAATAAAGGATCTGCTGGGCCTCGAAGATATGTTTGATATTACCGGCATGACGGAGCTTTACGGCCCGGGTACCGGCATTGAATGTGAAAAACATGAAGGTATTCACTATTGGGCGGATTACTATATCCTTGAAATTCTCGATCCGATAACCCTGGAGCCGGTGTCGATGGGAGAAACCGGTGAGATGGTGGTGACCACATTGTGCAAAGAAGCCGCCCCTTTGATTCGATACCGGACCCGGGACCTGACACGTTTGATTGATCATCCGTGTTCCTGCGGCAATGTCCTGCCGATGCACGACAGGATTTTAGGGCGGTCGGACGATATGATCATATTTAGAGCCGTTAACATTTATCCGGGTCAGGTTGACCAAGTGCTTTCAGCCATTCCGGATGCCAGCTGCGAATATCAGGTGCATCTGGATAGAAGAGAAGATGGCAAAGACTATATGACCATTCGACTGGAATGCGGTGAAGCATACGATTCATCCCGCAAGCCCGAACTGGAAAAAAAAGTTGCTAGCGAAATCAAAAATAAAATAATGGTCAGCGCTGCCGTGGAGGTAGTGGATTACGGCTCGCTGCCAAGATCGGAAAGGAAGTCGAAACGGTTTTTCGACAATCGCCCGGATTAACTTTGTTGGTTATTCGAATGCAAACGGCAAGATTCAGTTATCGGACAAGACTAATAACCAATAACAAATAACTAATAACGGCAAATTCAGCAGGGCTGAATTTGCAACTAGGAGGATGTTGAGATGTTGGAAAAAGCGTATATACCGTATGGAGGCTACTTCAGTTCGCCGTTTTCACGCTGGCAGGGAACCCTGGCAAATGAGAATTCGATTACACTGGGCGCAGCAACCGCCAAGCGCTGGCTTGCGCAGAAGGATTGGGATCCCAAAATGTTTGATTATGTCTATCTGGGCATCACCGTTCATCAACTGGCAGCCTTTTATGGCGGGCCCTGGTCCGCTGCACTGACGGGTGCCGAACGCACCCCCGGTTTGCTCGTCAGCCAGGCCTGCTCTACATCCACGGTATCTATCTACCATGCCAGCATGGGAGTTGAAGCCGGTCTTTACGAAATACCGTTTTGCCTGATGGTCGATCGCTGTTCGAACGGTCCGCATTCCGTCTGGCCGAATCCAAATGGACCGGGAGGCCAGGTCGTATCGGAAGACTGGGTCATGGACAACTTCGGCAAGGATCCCTGGGGCGGATCAGCCATGATTCAAACGGCCGAGAACGTGGCAGGCGAAGCCGGTATTACCCGGGAGCAGTGTGACGCGGTCGCTTTGCGACGTTATGAGCAATATCTGGATGCGCTGGCCGATGATCGTGCTTTTCAAAAACGGTACATGTTTCCGGTTGAGGTGCAAGTGTCAAAAAAGAAAACGGTTATGCTGGAAGCCGATGAGGGTGTTATGGAATCCACCGCCGAGGGTTTGGCCAAACTGAGACCGGTGCTGCCCGATGGCGTCCACACCTTTGGCGCGCAAACGCACCCGGCGGACGGCAATTGCGGCATCACCGTTACCACCAGAGACAAGGCCAAAGAATTGAGTGCAGATCCAAATATAGAGGTCCAGGTGGTTTCTTATGGTTATGCCCGTGTGAAAAAGGCTTTTATGGCTGCGGCTGTATATCCATCGGCCAAAATGGCGTTGGAAAATGCCGGTATCGGCATCGATGATGTGAAAGCCATCAAGACCCATAACCCATTTGCCGCCAATGATGTCTACCTGGCCGATAATCTGAAAATCGATGTCAACGCAATGAATAATTTTGGTTGCTCACTGGTTTACGGTCATCCCCAGGGGCCCACTGCCGGGCGCCTCATCATTGAAGGAATTGAAGAGCTGGCCATGAAGGGCGGCGGGTATCTGCTCTTCGCAGGATGTGCCGCCGGAGATACAGCGGCTGCGCTGGTGCTCAAAATAGGATCATAAACTGAGCCTAAAACCTAAATATTTACTTTAAATTTTATATGTAAAAATCTGAAATTTAAGAGGTTTTTATGAGATCATTTACCTATCTCGTTCCCAAGACCCTTGACGAGGCAATTTCATTATTGGTATCCCACGGAGAGAGCGCTAAATATATTGCCGGAGGGACCGACGTATTAGTCAAAATCAAAGAGGGCAAATTAGCACCGGATTATCTGGTTTCTTTAAAGCATATCATCGGTCAGGATCGTCCTTTTTTGAATCATGAAACCGGGGAACTTTTTATTGGCGCTTTTTGCACGCATCGATCAATCGAACAGTCGACGCTCGTCCAGCATCAATACCCCATTATTCATGATGCCATAAAAAACATAGGCTCCGTGCAGATCCGCAATGTGGCCACCATCGGCGGAAATCTGGTTAATGCCGTCCCTTCGGCCGACGGCGCCATCCCGCTAATCGCGCTGGACGCCAAGGCAAATATATACGGCACCAAGGGTCAACGTTCGGTTGAATTGAGACGGTTTTTTCTGGGGCCGGGGCAATGCGATCTCGAAAGTGGTGAAATAATGACTGAAATTGTGATCCCGCCTTTAGCACCGAGGACAGGCGGCGCCTATATAAAGCACGGTAGAAGAGAAGCAATGGAACTGCCCATGCTGGGGGTAGGGGTTTTGTTAAGCCTCGAAGAAGATATGCAGACCTGCGCCAAATTGCGAATTTGTCTAGGGGTGGCGGCCCCCACGCCCTTCAGGGCCCTGGAAGCGGAGACGTATTTAGCGGGCAAAACCGTAGACGAAAATAACCTTTCTGAAGCCGGCCGGATTGCCGGACAGGAATCAAAAGTCAGGGATAGTATCCGGGGTGTAGCCTGGTACCGGCGCGAAATGGTCGGGGTGCTTGTCAAACGCATGGGCTTAAAAGCGCTTGAGCGGGCAAATGAAAAGCCTAAATAAGTGCTGAGGGCTGTGGACTGAGGACTGAGCGGTAACATTGAGCTTTTGGATGAACAAAATTTATAAATAAATCCGGAGAATTTTATGGCTAGAGAAATATCGTTTATATTCAACGGAAATTCGATGAAAATGATGATCGAGGACCATTGGACCCTGCTGCATTTTATCCGTGAAGAGTTGGGTTTTACGGGCACCAAGGAAGGCTGTGGCAGCGGTGAATGCGGTGCCTGCACGGTCATTGTGGATGGAGATGCCGTAAATGCCTGCCTTTACCTGGCATCCGAAATCGACGGCAAACAGCTAACGACAATTGAAGGCTTGGCCGCCGCAGATGGGACCTTACACCCCATTCAGAAATCTTTTGTAGAAAACGGCGGTATTCAGTGCGGATTCTGTTCGCCGGGCATGATCCTGTCGGCCAAGGCCCTGCTGGATAAAACACCGAATGCGCCTGAGGAAGACATCAAGGAGGCGATTGCCGGTAATCTATGCCGCTGTACCGGATACATTCAGATCATCGATTCGATTAAAGCCGTAAGCGGGCATGAAGAAGAACCGCATGTGGTGGCTTTTAGTACGGATGAGAGCGATCGTGGCGAGTAAAACTCGTTTTAGAGAAAAAGAGTTTTAGAAAAGGAGATCATAGATGCAAAACTTGTGTTCAGTCGGCAAACGAGTTCCCAAGCTGGACGCGGTGGACAAAGCCACCGGACGGGTTAAATATATTCAAGATCTGAAGGTTCCGGGGATGCTTTACGGCAAGATCCTTTACAGCAAATATGCGCACGCAAAAATTGTAAAAATTGACGCGTCCAAAGCCAAAGAGATTCCGGGGGTTTTAGCGGTGCTAACCGGTGAAGACGTCCCTGAGATACGGATGGGGGTATATAAAGACAACCGCCCGCTAAAAAAGGGAAAGGTTTGTTCCTACCGGGATGAAGTGGCGGCCGTGGCGGCCACCACACCGGAAATTGCCGAAGCAGCTTTGAAACGGATCGAAGTCACCTATGAGGCCCTGCCGGCCATTTTTGATCCGGAAGAAGCGCTCAAAGAAGACGCCGCTTTGATCCATGAAGCCCATAAATCCAACGTGCTGAAGATGCCCTGGAAGTTACATTATGGAGATGTGGAGGCGGCCAAAAAAGAAGCCGCGTATACGGTTTCAGAGCGCTTTAGCACGACCTGGGTAACCCATTGCTGTCTGGGCACCAGCGGTGCAATTGCCGAGTTTGATCCTGCCAATAATCTGACGATTCATACCAATACCCAGATCCCGTCACTGGCGCAGAAGGATTTTCTGGGGGCCCTCAAAGCCATGGGCTTAAAAGACCGCCGGGTTCGGGTGATCAAACCCTGTATCGGCGGAGGTTTTGGCAGCAAGCTGGATACTTATGCCTATGAATATATAGCGATTTTACTGGCCTTTTACACCCGCCGGCCGGTGAAAATCGAATTCGATCGCACCGAGGAATTTATTGCGACCTCCACCCGGCAGCCGACCATTACGTATATATCCCAGGGGTGCGATAAGAATGGCAAGCTTCTTTTCCGGGATATATCCATGATTCTGGATAATGGGGCCTATACCTCCTGGGGCGCCACCACGCCGTCGGTGATGATGATGCCGATTACCTCTTTGTATCGGGTGCCCAACGTTCGCTATGAAGCCAAATGTGTCTATACCAACAATACCTATGCCCAGGCGATGCGGGGTTACGGGAACCCCCAGGCAACCTTTGCAATTGAAAGCATTATGGATATGCTGGCCGAATCCGCCGACATCGATCCCATCGAATTTCGACGCCTGAATGCCAACCAGTCCGGCGATGTGTCCACCCAGGGACTG
>JASFIU010000374.1:0-5137 GCA_050122495.1 Desulfobacterales bacterium
TTCACCTGCGGCTGTAAAGCGCCATTTTTCTGTCCCGTTTGGATTTAGGGCAATAAGTGCTTGGGCTAGGTTTGTTCCGAAATAAATCACGCCGTCAGGGCCAACAGTGGGTGTAGATTTAATATCTGTAGATGGCGCGATAACAAACCGCCACCTTTCAGTGCCATTCGGGTTTATCGCCACCAGAGCGGAGCCAAAAATGTCTGAATAGATTGTTCCCGTATCGGGATCCACCGCCGGCATGTAATCGTTACCATCGATGAGATTAAACGTCCACTTGGTGGTCCCGTCTTCATTCAGGGCATATAGGGTGTCAACTTGATCGGACATATAGATTGTGCCGTCGGATCCGATGGCCGGACGCCATACTGAAACCGGTCCACCCGTGCCAAAACGCCATTCTTCCGTTGGCTCCTCACCAAAGGCATCGTGCCGGTTGTCGTCATATAACGGGCTGTTGCCCCGGCAGGGGATATTCAAGAAATTCTCCCTTCCCCAAAACACATACTGCACTGCGTCTTTATTGCCGGTTAATGGATCGTTGCGCAGGTTGGTTTCGACATTTAGCCCGGCACAATAATCCGGCGGGGGATCGTCTATGCGGTTGTTCGTTCGGGTGTCGAATTCAACTGCTATTTTGGGCGGATCCAGCCCCCTATTGTCCGGGTCGGTTGCGATAAAACTTGTACCAGCTGCATCCAGGCGGCTGTCTCCAGCATAACCCATGAGTTCGCTGAGTTCGATATCACCGCCCACGGATCCGGCGCTGTTGTTGGGAGTAGCAGGCGGGGTGAAACCCTTGCCGAGCAAAGTAAAGGTGATGCCCTCACCCTGCTGGCTGAAGTTCACCAGAAAAAATGCGCGCACACCGGGGCCAAACAGACACGCGCCCTGCTCACAATAGTCTTGATCCCCGCCGATTGATTCATCGCCGGAGTAGAGCGCTGATCCAAATTGATCGCTGAGTCCGCTGCCGATCCTGAGTTCATCCGCAACCGGATCAGTTTCAAAAAACTGTGTATTGTCTTCCTGCTCGCTCAAATTGGAAGTAAATTCGTCGGCCGTGATATCCGGCGGTGCTGAGTCGGGTCTTGGTAGACTAGAATCAAAGATGCCTCTTGCGATAGTGAAATCACCGCCGTAAGTCGTGCCGTCAGATTCTCCGGTTGGCACTACCATGTAATTTCGCGGGGATAAAATGACAAAATCTGCTGTTGTTGCTGTTATTCCGAAAACGGATTCGGGCCTTTTTGATAAATCCCTGAGGATAACTCTGTTGTTGTCTGGATCGTCGATTCTTTGTTCGTAGAAATAATCATTGCGATTGATGCTAATCGCCCCGCCGTACTTAGGAAAAATAGTTTGAGCTTCCAGAGATACAATCAGATCACCCCCCTCGATAATGGGTTGATCCAATATCGGGTGGACTGCCAGGCTTATTCTTTCATCCGAACTGGCATTAAAATCGTCGCTCAATGTCAGGCTTGGGGCCGCTTCGTTAAAATTTGTGACCGGAGCCCAGGAGCCGCTCTCATCGTTGGGGCGATTCCCGGTAAATTCATAGTTAATTGCAAAAATGTTGTTGGCTGGAATCGTAAAGCCATCGGGGAGTTCTCCGATGGGAACATTTAATGACAGCGAACCAGGACCCGGATCGATGGACTGTGTTGCGGGTGATTCAAACCAGGGACTAAAAACATTAATGGAAAAGCTGCCCCCATCGGTTACGTTATAGGTCGTGGTACTGAGCGGGTCGATCATATAATTGATATCAAAATCGGTTCTTCGAAGCTCACTGAAGGCAAAGCGCATTCCGGATTCGGCCATATACTGTGCTCTGCGGGAATCATTTCGGGTGATCGAACTGGCGATGGAAGTGGAGAACAGCGAGACCATGACAACGCCCAGAATGCCAAAGATGAGCATCAACACCACGACATAAACCAGCACCGTACCGGCTGAATTCAGGTACGTGCTGTTTTGCAGCTGGATAATGGAGCGATAGGTTGGTTTCTGGTGCTGCATTTTCATAAACGATTTTGTGAACCCGAGCCACAGGGTTGTATTATTTCAAAATAATAAAACCGGTTGGTCCCAAAAAGTTAATCATATCAGGCATTCGGATCCCTCACCATGTGCCTCGGAAATATGCGGGCCCTGAAGGGCCGTTCGATGTCCCCAATGGTAAAACTGACCTCGATGACTTCGACTTCATCTACATTGTCACCGTAATAATTTAATTCTTTTAACTTTATGGACATTGAATAAGAATTAACATTATCCAATAGTAAATTCTCATTTCCATCGACACTGAGCAGAATTTCGCTATCACCCTCGTCAGCGCTGGGGTCAAAAAACCGAATGCGCCTGTCGCCGGGTAATGTCACGCTGTTATAATCGACATTAGTATTAGCATTGAAATCAGTAACAAGGTTAATATCGCGCAATTCCAGACTGATGCGGTCAAGGGCGATTTGGGCTTTCAGGGCCCCTTCGGATGTATCTTTTGCCCGCAGGTAGCCGTTAAGACCGGTGTACATGAAAAGAGTTGTAAATGTGCCGATGATCCCCACCAGAACTAGGGTGACGATTAACTCCACCAGGGTGAACCCCCTTTGGTGCTTGTGGGCTTCAGATCTTTTAGTAGGGGACAATGGGATCATTTATGGTCCTGCTGTTGGTTAAAACAGTCGTAAGTGGATGGCGCATTCTGACAGCTGGTGAAACCTGACTCGGCGCCCGGAGCATGAGTTTTAAGTTATCAGTCGGCCCGGGGTCGACTACGATTTCATTTCCGCTGACATTATCAAATTCAATATACTGGGTGGTGATAGTGATGCCGTCTATCGTATTGCCGTTGTATGCGTGGATATTAGCCAGCGCATTTTGGTTGGTCGCGTCATCCGCACTGTTTATATCCGCCACATAATAGGCAATGAGTTGCTCCATCAGCGCCTCAGTATCGGCTTCATCGCGTACGATTTCGACCGAATTCCAGCTGGAGTCCAGGGCGGTTCCCATAAAATGAATAAAGATCGCACCCAAAATGCCCGCCGCCACCAGGGTGACGATAATCTCCACCAGGGTAAAACCTTTTGAATCGCTGGATATAAATCTAAAATGCTTCATTGCACGAGACCCGTTTCGGGGATTACCTGAACGGTGCGGCTCTGATCACTACCTAACAGGGTTATGTTTAAAGGGGCGTTGAGGGCATCATTATCGGTATCATCGACATATCGGGTAAAAGGTATTCCGAATCGGTCGAAAAAAAGCAGATTAAAAGCAGGGTCCTGGATGTCGACCCCGACATCGGCTGCGGAGACTTTATTATTTTGTTCTCCGGGAAAAGTGACCTGTTGGTCGGCTAAATCCGGCTCGCCGGGGTCAACCGGGATTGTTGCAAAAAATAACCAATATTCATCGGTGGCGGAATCAAATTTAATTCCCCAGATTTCCTCGGCATCGCTGCGCTTCATGGCCCGTGCCTGGGCATAGCGGATATGCGCACGGATTTTATCGGTCTGACCGGCCAGATCAATTTGTTCGGTCCCAATTGCGCGGCCGATGACATAGGCGGATATGATCGCCATCAGGACTAAAACGGCCGTGATTTCAATCAAAGTAAAGCCGTACTGATCGCGTTTCATTCAAATTTCCTTTGAAGCAATCCGGATTATCGGTTTTTCCTGGTTTTATAACCTTAAAAGGCTTAAAGGGCAACAGACTAAGCCCACAAAAATTCCTCTTAAATCGTATTATTTTTTGGTGGCCACGTCAAGAGAAAGCCCTGGTTACCGTGGGTTGGATACGGCTTAACCATATTTATAGACGTGTAGATCGATTGGATGCCCTGCTCGGTGAAATCCGCTTGCAGGTGGGGCTGTTAATCCTTTGAACCTTCTCAAGCAGGCTTATCATTTCATTTTAACAGTGATGTATTTTGGCCTTTTGGCAAACGATTTGTCTGGGGCGCCAAACTTGTCTGAATACAAAAACATAATGAACATAGGTGGTTATGTCAAACAGGGGCATCGTGATTTTGAATTTACTTCTATAGCTGCGACCCCTGGGCGGCTGTATGCCCTTAAGTCGCTATTAAATACTTTGCCTCAATCGCTTGAAAAGAGAACTTTTTCACTCTATACTTTTAAAGATTGCGCAAACCAAACCTGCATGGAGACCGGTTTGGAAAACCCGGGAAATAAAAATTCCGTGACGCTTCAGTTTCTTATTTTCGAATGAGGTATCAAAATGCAGCCCCAAAAAATTTCTTTGGATCAAATCGGAACCATCATTGCCGAAACCTTTAAGGGCAAAGACGAAATTGTGTGTTATGTGGGTTCCAATGCCGCCACCCCGACCGCCTCGATTGAAGCCCTGACCGAATCCCTAAAGTCGCGCAAACCCGAGCTCCCTTTTATCAATATGGTCCATTTGCTTTTACAGGGGCCGGTCCCTTATGTTGAAGCGGGCCTGCAGGATCGGGTGATGACGTATTCGATTTTTTCAGGGGGAGAGGTCCGCAAGGCGGCCAATGAGGGGCGCGCATTTTACCTGCCGTGCACCCTGGCCAATCTGGACAGCTTAATCGGAAAAGGATGCAAATATGAACCCGATGTGGTTTTGTTGAAGGTCAGCCAGAATGAGTTCACCGGTGAATTTAGTCTGGGGCTGTCGGTTGAAGCCCTGCATACCGCCATCGACCATGCCAAAGTCGTGATTGCTGAATTGGACGCCTCCATGCCGTTTACCCAGGGCCAGAGCGTGGTGGACGCCCAGTCGATAGACTGTATCATTGAAACCGGCGTTAAACCGGTTTATGATTTTAACGCTCCGGATTTTGAAAATTTATCCGCCGAGGAAAAGAGGATCGGCGAGTTGATCACGCGCCGTTTCATCAAAGACGGTGTTACCCTGCAGGTCGGTATCGGCCGGATACCGGATGCAGTTGTGGGCACGATCCGCGATGCAGACTATAAAGATCTCGGTATTCAAACCGAGCTTTACGGCGACGGGTTGATGCTTCTGGAAAAAGAAGGCATTGTGACCAATCGTAAAAAGAAAGCCAATATGGGCTACAGCACCACCAGCCTGATTATGGGTTCCAAAGATCTTTATGACTTTGTGCACATGC
>JASFIU010000375.1:0-5118 GCA_050122495.1 Desulfobacterales bacterium
ACCCCTGTCATTAAACACCCTGACAGCGTCGCCGTCCCGGATATCTCTAAATTCAGCATCAATTGAATTAATAGATACAGCCTGAGAGACGATCTCCCTAAGCCAGGGAACCCGCTCAAATTGAGTATGGGCCCGCCTTTTGGCATGAGTTGTGATGAGCTGCAGGGGATACTTGGCGGTAAGTGGGTCGTTGCGACCCTCCCAAGGTTCAATATATTTGGGGATAGGGGGAATTTCGGGATGATTCATGTCAGCGAGTTTTTGAGAAAAGATCTCGATTTTCCCCGAAGGCGTAGGAAAGGCATTGTCCTGTAAATTTTCAATTTGCTTTTTGAATGCTACCCGGGGTTCTGCACATTTTACCCGAAAAATTGCCTTTTCTTTAAAGTTATTGTAATCATTGATATAACTCCCCTTGACCATCTCCTGAAGCCACTCTTCTTCTGTCTTTTCACCATAAAGAGAAATACCAAACCTTTCAGCAAGAGCAGAACATATTTGAAGGGGTGATTTAGATTCATGGAGTGGTTCGATTACCTTGTTCACAAAACCATAGATTGGAGTGGCTCCACCAACGGCAATATCATTTCTTTCCAGGAAGGTGGATACGGGGAGCAGGATATCAGCAAATTTAGCTGTCGGCGAGAGAACTTGTTCTTCAACCACGATGAAATCCAATTTTTTAAAAGCGTTGGCCATCTTATTGCTGTTCGGATACTGGTTTATTGGATTCGCCTGCATCACCAACAGCATCTTTATATCGGCGGGAAATCCGCCTGCTTTTCCTTTGATGATAGCATCGGCTACATCGGAGAAGTGAATCCTTGCACTACTGTCGACACCTTTCCCGGTTGGCAAGGCGGTTTTTCGAGGTGGATATCCGGCTTCGACCGGGTTCTCCTTCTTGACCGGGAATCCTCCCAATCTAAAATCAAAACCCCCATATTTGAGCGGTCCCTCGTGCAACCTGCCGGACCATCCACCATGGATACCTGTATTGCCTGTCATCGCCGACAGAATTTCGGTAGCACGATGGAACTGCTCACCATAAGCCGTACGCCCGGGTGCAATGCCCGCTATCAAAGCTGCAGGCTTTATCCCTGCATATGCACGCGCGAGATCTTTGATGGTTTGAGCGGATACGCCTGTGATAGGTGCGGCCCAGGACGGCGTCTTGGGCACCCCGTCCTCCTCTCCCAACACATAATCTCTAAATTTATCAAAGCCAACAGTATAGGTGTCCAAAAAGGCCTGGTCTTGAAGATTCTCTTTTATGATGACATGGGCCATGGCAATCAGCATAGCCGTATCCGTACCCGGAAAGATCGGAATCCATTGGTCTGCAAGGGTGGCAGTGGAGTCGGTATGCCGCGGATCGATAGAAATGATTTTGGCCCCTGCTTCCCTGGCCTGAATCAGATACCAGGTTGTATTCGTCCTTTTGATCGTATTGGCCGGATCAAGTCCCCACAAAATGATCAAACGGGAGTTGAGAAGATCATCGGAATCACTGAGGGAGCTCAGCGTTCCATAGGTGGCTATAGATGAGTACAGGCCCCCTTCAAAAGAGTGAACCCCCCATCGATTGGAACATCCGCCGGTGGCGGTCACCAGATCCTGAATAAGGGCACTGTGATGAAGGTGCATTGTATCTCCACCACCACCCAAAAAAAGGACAGACGATGGACCGTATTGACGCCTTACCGTGTTCAATTCCTCTGCGACCCGATCCAAAGCCTGGTCCCATGAAATGCGTTCGAATCGACCTTCACCGCGCTCACCTATCCTTCTCATGGGATATTTGAGCCGATCCGGATCATAGACTCTCTGGCGATATGCACGGCACCTTAGGCAAGCACGTAACTGTGGTTCTTCACCATCATCGGTCTCGATTCTGGTGATCACACCATTGTGGACGTGCACTTTGAGCAGGCATACACCCCCGCAATGGCTGCAGCAGGCAGTGCTGATTATTTTTTCCATGGTTGCCGGGTTCCCCCTAGTTAGGCAAGGTCGTCTTTTCTC
This sequence comes from Desulfobacterales bacterium, assembly GCA_050122495.1. Lineage (GTDB taxonomy): Bacteria > Desulfobacterota > Desulfobacteria > Desulfobacterales > JAHEIW01 > JAHEIW01. The sequence goes on from JASFIU010000375.1 coordinate 2,026, forward strand.
TCAATTATTGTGACGGCTCCACCTCCTATGCGCTATTATCGCACGCGATTGTGTAGCCATAATGGGTATAGATTTTTATCTATTCTGCCTTACGGATTTTCTCATTTATTGCATCAAGGAGAAGGTCATCGAAACCATAAACCAGTCCTTTATGTATTCCGGCCTTTTCAATAGCGACCACAATACCAGGGTAAAGGTAGGCTTCACTTGTCAATTCAACGCCAACGGTTACCAATGTCCCTTCCGGTGCGCCAAAAGTGATCTTTTCATGCAGGTAGCAATCCGACAAGCGTAAACTATGAATGGTGGCACCATGATATTGGCCGCCTCGACTTGCTGAAACGTCGGTCTGTACCGGCGGAAGTTTAAATGGCTTCCCTCTGGCTTTTAGCATGGCTTGTGCAAAATCAAGGGCTGCTTGCGATGGCGCATCAAGTTTTTTCATCTTCCCAAGATCGACTATTTCGGCATATTCAAAATATTTTGATGCCAACGCTGCTAATCGGGAAACAAGCGCTATTCCGAAAGAAAGCGTCCCGGTAAGCGCGCCTACACCGGCAGCCTTCGTTAATTCGTCTATTTTATTGAGCTGGTCGTCTGTTAATCCGGTGGTTCCGATAACGATATGAATACCTTTTTTGCTCGCCAATTCTACAGCAGTCATGGTCGCTAGGGGCTCTGTAAAATCCACTAATACATCCGGTTTACAGGCGTTCAGGACTTGTTCTAAATTGGATGAAGAAAGCACCTGGCCGGATCCATCAGGTAGCGGAAAATTTTTCTTTGAAATGAGCACATCCACGACACCAACAATCTCGATGCCAGGTTCACGACACAAAATGTCAATCGTTGTTTTCCCTGCCCTGCCAAGTGCGCCGTTTACGACGACCTTTATGGAACGGTCAATCTCATTTTTAGCAACATGCGCCATTGAAATGGTCTCCCTATTTGTTGAACTGCCTGAGAAACGCTTCAGCCTCATTTTTCATTTCTGCCAATAGAAGCTCACCTACTTTTTTTGTTACCGGACCGGGGTTTCCATCGCCGATACGCCTTCCGTCAATCTCAACGATGGGTCCGCCCAGCCTTAGTGAAGATGATAAAAAGACTTCGTCCGCCGAACACATGGCAAATACATCAAAATCCGTTTCATTTACCGTGTAACCCGCCCCCCTTGAAATCTCAATGATGGTTTGACGGGTTATACCGGGAAGAAGGTCCCTGACTAAAGGAGGTGTATACAGAGCCTGATCTCTAACAATAAAAAGATTATATGCAATTCCCTCGGTGACAAAGCCATTCCCGTCCAGGGCGATCCCCACATCCTTTCCCGATGCGCTGACCTCAATAGCGCCCATTACGCTGTCTAAATAGTTGCAATGCTTGGTGCTTGAAGGGATGCATGTGGAGGGAATTCGAGGCCGGGATAGAACTTTAGCCTTGAGTCCCGCTTGCATGGCCTCACCGTATATGAGACCCTTTTCCGGTAAGATCACGACATTTGGTGTTGGTTTTTTAAGGTCTTCGGGTTTCCACTTCGTCGAGGAGAGGCCCTCACCCCGGCTCACCTGAGGCCGCAGGTAGCCTTCGTCCATGTCATTGTGTTTAATGGTTTCGATAATCGCCTTTGTCCACTCCTCGGAACTTAAAGGATTTTCAATGCAAAGGTATGCAAGTCCTTTGTTCATTCTCTTCAAGTGAGCATCGAGTTTGAAAGGAGCCCCGTTGTATACGCTTATACCTTCAAATATTCCATCTCCATATAGAAAGCAGCGATCGAATACGGATATTTTCGCCTGGTCTTCGGCAACAAAACTGCCGTTGAGATAAATCACCGATTCATTTTTCGCCATTGGGTCACCTCTCATTCTATTACCAAGGAAGTTTGGGCATGGGCATTGCGGTAATCTCCGCTTTGCCAACAATCTTATCCCAGTTGGCTGGCAGGCTTATTTCTTTGCTGACGAAGCCGGGTCCATACGGCTCATTCCATTGCCAAATACGCCAGGACTGAGATTCATTACCGGCACCGCCGGTGACGAAAATGACATAGTCATCCGGTGACCGGCTAAAACCGGTTATATCGTGGTCGTCGGGAAGGTTTTTAACTTCCATTGGCGCTCTGGGGTAAGCCGCCTTGAAAACCTGTTTCAGCTGGTGCTTTGGAAATTTCCACTGTTCGGGAAGTTTGGCAGCCAAATAGACCTGCACATCTTTCCTGGACCAACCCTCCGAGGCTAAAATACGAGCATGCTCTGGGCACATGAGCAAGAGCAATCCGCCGCCCCATCCCATAATACCTTCACGCGCTTTAATGCTGACTTCCCAAATCATGCACTGCAAAAGCTCTTCGGCTGACTCAGCCTTAATCCACAATTCCTCAAAACCCCAGAAAGCAGGGCCGATGCTGAGAACATTTTGCCGGCTGTCAAATCCGATGCTCTCCGCATAGCTTGGCCAACCAATATCCGCAAGCACGTCTTCGTTTTCGGCCACCACGGTTGACGTTATCGTAGAGGCATTGCCGAGGATGGCCATATCCGTATCACCCGGAATGGCCTTGCCGATGGTTTTAAAGATCAGCTCCAGGGTTCGCCCAATCGTAACATTCGCCCGCCAACCATACCCGGCTGCATTGCTTTTGCTGTTAATGTCGAGTTGTTTGGAGATTGGGCCCTTGACGACCACCAGAGGTGCAGCCGGTGAGGTGGTGGTAACGCTTCCCCAACCGAAAGGCGTCTGATCCCATGCTTCTAGGGCGCTAATAATAACCGGCAGGTAAGCGGGTATGGCACCGGCCATGACCGCATTAATGGCCACCGACTCGACCGTCACCAACCGCCCGCTGGGCCGGGCTTTAACTACAATCTCGTTCGGAAGTCGATCGGTCCCGCTCAGCATCCAGTCGACGCGTTCTCTGGTGGGTGGCGTCAAAGGCAAACCATCACCCCAGCGGTTTTCTAAAAATTGCTGGTTGAACCGTTCCAGAGCGTCTATAAAGTCTGAGCCTTCAATCTCGATGGTGGCATCCAGCACAGCTTTATCTTCTGTTTTTTCGATGCGTTGTCTGGTCAGTCCATGAATAATATCTTC
>JASFIU010000376.1:0-5108 GCA_050122495.1 Desulfobacterales bacterium
AGTACCTGTGTATCTTCCACCGGTACCAGCTGGAAGCGGATAAAACCCGTGCACTCAAGCCCGATATGCTGCTGGATCAGGTTGTTTAAATGCAAAAGGTAGCGATCATCACTCTCAAACTGATCTGCATCGGTGCCCAGGATTTCACCGTCGTCCGCCACGCCGATCAGCAGTATGCCGCCGTCGGTATTTAAAAAGGCAACGACGGATTTGAGCCAAGCCTTCTCGATGCCCTTGTCGGCCCTCCCGGTTTTAAGATTCCAGCGCAGGGTGGACTTAAATTCCAGGCGCTCGCTTTCGCCCCTGCTGATCAAAGATTGAATCTTTTCGTAGTGGCTGGTGGAATGGGTTAGATTGGATCGCAGAACCTCTTCAAGCTGACCGGCCAGCTGGTGATTTTTTTCCAACAGTATCTTGTGCCTGGAGTGAACTTCAAGCTGCCGGGAAACACGGGCGACGACTTCATCGGGATCAAAGGGCTTGGTAATAAAGTCCACCGCCCCCAGGGAAAGGCCGCGTACTTTATCCTCGGTCGCCTGCAGGGCCGTCAAAAAAATAATCACGGAATTCCGGGTGGCTTCATTGGCCTTTAGCCGGCTGCAGGTTTCGTAGCCATCGATGCCGGGCATCATAATATCCAGCAGGATGAGATCGGGAAGGGCTTTCTGTGCAATCCGCAGGGCATCTTCGCCTGAGCGCGCACTCAATAATTTGTAATTTTGGCCCTCCAGTGTTTTATGCAGCATCTGAAGATTGATGGCATTATCGTCCACCAGCAGGACGACCGGCATATCAGGTGCGGTGTTTATTGATTGATTATTTTGATCTTCGCTGAAATCCGTCATTTTTAAATTGCCTGTTTTAGTGCCCTTAGATCAATCAAAAAGCCGCGCGATAATCTCGCGGCCGTTTTGCCATATCTGATCGACTTCAGCAGCTGTCAAGCCCGCACCAAAGGCAATCGCGCGACGCTGGCCGGCATCCAGGATCTCTGCTGATATATGGCAATCGGTGTTCAACAGCAGTCTGGCACCGGATTCCCTTGCCCGTTGTGCCACCCAGCCATTGGCCAGGCTGTGTCGCTTGTGGGTGGTAATTTCCAGATAAACACCCAGCTCGGCGGCCCGGGCCGCATCTTCGGGCGTTATCAGCCCGGGGTGGGATAGAAGATCGACTTTGGCTTCAATGGCCGCCCGGTTGGTCCCCGGGGCAACCGGCTCCATAAGGGTTTCGCCGTGAACAACAACCCATTTAGCGCCCAAAGACCGGGCTTTTTCGGCTAAGGCTGCGATTTTACGCGGCGGCACGCTGGTCAGTTCAACACCGGGAATCAGCGGCAGGTGCCAGTCTTTACCCAGCACGCCGGAATCCGGCATGTTTAAAGGGGCTGTGGTGGCATCCCCTCCCGGCACGACACCCGGGTGCCATTCCTGCCCGAGCTCGTTCACAAATTTGAGCAGGTTTCCAAAAGCCCACTCCAAATTTGAGCTATCCACATGATCGGTAATGGCCAAACCCAGACATCCCCGCGCAATCGCCCGCTGCATCAATCCGGCTGGAATCATGCCACCGTCGCTGAAAACGGTGTGGGTATGAAAATCATAAAACCCTTCATTCGACATGGGCATTCTCCTAGAAGCCCAATTGGATTAAAACCCAATTGGGCGTTATCGGTTATTCGTTATTGGTTATTCGACTAATTGAGCGATCCTCGCTCAATTAGGGTGGTGAATTCCGCCAGAGGTCGTCTTCGGTAATCTCGTAATCAGGACGCTCTTCGGTAATCTCCTTGCGGATTTGCAGAAACAGATCCCGGACTTTCTCGAGCCGTCCCCCTTCCAGTTCCCGGGCCTTGCGCGTATACAGCCCGCGTTCCACTTCCGAGCCGCGATCATTAATTTCGCGCTTTAAAAAACTATGGATCGATTCTCTGAACTCACCGAGAACCTTGCCGCCCCAGATCAGAAAGACCAAGCCGGCTTTTTCCAGCACATCGGCATCGAAAAGAATCCGGGCTTCAAGGGTCCGGGGCGACTCGGCCTTGCCCTTATGCGCGTGGATGCAGTGACCGATGGCGCTACATTCATTTTCGCTATAACCTAAATTTTGAAGGATTTCTATGGCCAGATGTTTACCGGCCACATCGTGGCCCAGGGTTTTAAAATCAGGCGAGCAAAAGCCGATGTCGTGTAAAAGGACGCTGGGAATTAAAATACGATAATCAACGGAACCTTCATCGACGGCAATTACCAACGCGCGATGAAGATCGCGCATTACATGGGTAAAATTATGGTGGAGCAAATCGGCTTCAGCATAACGCTGTCGGGCTTCTTCATAAACCTTCAAAATCCGGGGGTCTCGCTGTATGAATTCGTCCAGAGTCGGTTTCAAAACGCAGGTTCCTCCTAACGCTAATTTTAAGCTTTAGCATACTGCATCAAATTTTCAAATTTGGACAAAATGGCGTCAATGAATATGGCGTCGTTCACATGACCGTCCAGTTCGCAGATTTCAATTTCAGGTTTCAGCTTGGCTTTTAAGGTTTGAATAAAGGCCTGATCCGCATCGACATCACGAAAATGCAGGCCCTCTTTGTTATAAAACGAAAATCCGCCCATCGGTATGGCCACAATAACAGGGGCTTTAGCCTGGTTGAGCCGTTCGGCCATCACCTCGGCCACCTGTACCATTTGTTCGGCGGTCAAACGCACCAGCGTTATATGGGGGTTGTGTTTGACATAGGGCTGGCTGCGGTAAATTTCGGGCACCGTTTCCAGTTCACGCAACGTGATGATATCCAGACCGCCGGGCACCACCAGCCGGGGGATCCCCTTTAAACCTCCGGCCAGCAACCGGTCGGCATTACCCGCATGGATGCCGTCGAAGATTTCGTCGGTGATTTCATGTGTGCTTAGATCAAACAGGCCGTCCAGCAAGCCTTCAACCGCCAATTCCTCCATGGACTGACCGCCGGTTCCGTTGCAGTGGAAGGTAAAAACTTCGTAGCCCCGCGCCTCCAGCTGCGGTTTAATCACCAGGGCCGCAGGGGTGGTCTGGCCGTAAATGGTAATGCCAATTTTAAGAGCGGTGCTCGGTGCTTCCCTGGCTTCGGCCCGAGCCATGCCCACCACGGCCCCGACGGCGTTAGACAATATCTGCCGCATCAAGGAGTTGAGGCCCAAAATATCGACCACCGAATGCATGATGGTCAGATCCCGGGTGCCGGTATAAATTCCGAAAGGCGTTTGCCCGGAGGCCACCGTGGACACCATCATCTTGGGAACCCCCAGGGGCAGCGCCCGCATGGCAAAAGTGCCGATCTCCGTGCCCTGGGCGCCTCCGAGGCCAATGACCCCGCAAATCCGTCCTTCATCATAGAGCTGCCTCAAAATTTTGGCCGAGCCGCTGGACATCGCCCGGATACCCCGGTTGCGGGTTTCTTTCTCAGCGCTTCTGGCAATCAGCTCGGCGCGGTCCTCCCCGCCTTCTGCGGCAATCCGATCCGCCGAAACATCCGCCGTCAGCCCGTTGGGGTCTCGCTGTCCCAGGATACCCGTATCCAGAATGAGGGTTGAAAATCCCTCCCGCTCGATTTTGGCTTTGACAAAAGCGACTTCCGGACCCTTGGTATCCAGGGTGGAGATAATGGCGATGGCCTTTTTTTCCATAACACGCAATTCCTGCAACTTGCGCAAAGTCAGCACTTGCGCCACAGCGAAGCCAGTTGTCGACTTAAGTGAGGTTTCAGGTGTCAGTGTTCAGGTGTCAGGGCAATGGAGACATATCAGCTTTTGCTCTCTGTCAGCTGTTTTCTGACACCTGACACCTGAAACCCGACACCTTATAACTAAAGTGCCTGGACTATAAAATTTTAGCACACCTACCTCGATATATTTTTACAATCGCCCTTAGACGGGCCGAAAAGTCCGGTTCCAAAAATCTCTGTTTTTGACCTCCACTTTTACCTTCTTTATTTCTTCAATAAACTCGGCCATCATCTCGGCTTTTTTGTAAATTATTTTCTTGCCCTTCTCGGCGCTGGCCGTAAAGGGATTACCCGGGAAACCGATCAAACCGGTGTCGCTGTATTCCTGGTGATCCATGGGAACCCAGGCCACATTCTTGCCGTGCATTTCGAGAAAGGGCGAGCCGTTTTTCTTGGTAAATTTGTCACTGACATCTGAAATCCACTTGGGCGGGTGCGTATACTCTTTTTCGGTTCGATCCAGGTGAACGATCTTTTTGCCGTATAATTGTTCAAAATACATGCACTCGGCGGCTTCGACTTCACTGCCGTGCCAGCCGGGGGCTTCTTCGGGAGGATTTTCTAAGATTCCGGCATCCCCCATCAGCCCGGGCACCGCTTCGGCATCGTTGCGGTAGCAACAGATAAAAGCCCCGGTCTCATAGCGCAGTGCCCGCAGGGCCGGATCCACCGCTTTCATGTTGGATGTATGCCCGGTGGCATAAATGAGCTTATTGAAGCCATTGTGAAGCAACGAGCGGCCAACTTCGTAGAGGACGTTCTGATAGGTGGCGGCGCTCAACGTGACGGTACCGGATGCAACTCCGGGTGGATGCAGGTGCTGGGGAGAATAGCCGAACGGAATCAGTTCATAATAGGGCACATTGGCCATTTCCGCGGCAATCTGACAGGGCAGCTCGGTGGCGATACTGTCGGTGCACACCGGGCAATGCCGGCCGTGCTGCTCGGTGCTTCCCAGCGGAATGATCACAATGTCGGTTTCCTTCAGCCACTCCCGAACTTCCAGATAACCGCAGCGAAAAAGATTATAGATTTTTTCTTCCTTAACCTCTGCTTTCTCTTCGTATTCCATTTTAAACCTCCAGATGAATAGTTATTTGTTAATTGTTATTTGTTATTGGAAAATAATGTCAATGGGTCGATCTATCATAACCAGATCAAAATTCTGGTTGCAACGTGTCTTTTTTAACACCAATAACTATTAACTGATAACCCATAACCTCCCATTGAGTTTTAGCTCAATGGGGAGCTAAAGCTCTTTTGTCAGGCGGATAAGGGCGGCGCGGCGATGGGCGTCCATGGTCTCAAACTCGCCCTGTCGCACCGAAAAAGGCGCCAGCAC
>JASFIU010000377.1:0-5057 GCA_050122495.1 Desulfobacterales bacterium
CGGGCCTGCTTTTAGAAAGGTTTTTTTATTGGGCACAGGTGGCTTCAGCGGTATGATAACGGTTTTCGCGAATCCGTATTCGGTGTGATATCGCGACAAAATATGATGGGAATTCAGTTCAGGCCTGACTATTATTTTAATAGTTGGGTAAACTAAGAAAGTCAAGTAAAATCGATTTCTTATAGCAATAGATCGATAATCCTTAAATTCCATCTTGGCCGGCTATGGGTTTCCCCACTTTCGCGATCGATAATTAAACCGAGAAACCGATATCAAAGACATCTGAACAGGATGGGCAGATAAAAAGCCATTGGGTAGTATGACCTTGCCGCTTGAACATGGAATGAAAACCGTCCTTATAACCACAGGACGGACAAACCTTAAACTCGGAATCCATTTTAACCTTTTTGACTTCGTAGTCCATACGATACTCCCTGCTGATATTTGCGTACAATTTGAGAACGTGCATGTATCATATATCAAGGAGAGATCAGTTTCAAAGCGTCTTTTTTATAGGAATTTGAATATAAATGGTGACAGCCCCCAACTTGACCGCTTTCTTTTCATTCGCGTTTAATTTCCGAAAATCTTCTGTAATCCTTAAGTTTGAAGGAATTTAGGCCGATATAACATATAGGTAAAAAGACACTGAACTTTGGGTCATAAAAGAAGTGATATTCATAGGGTTTGGGTGAATTCCTGGATATAAATGCGATCCCTTCTTTCCGAATCCTGTTATCATCTTTTGATGGGGATCCAAAATAAGTATTTAAGGATGTGGGGTTATGGCATTGCTAGACAAATACAGTATTGTACTCCGGTGGTGGCTATTCTTCGCAATTGCAAGTTTAGGTACCGTGGCGCTTTTCTTGTCAGGCGTCATACAAAAAGTCAACCAGGCAGATTTTACCAAAATCAGCTTTCTGATCTATGCGGTTTTTGCAATTTTTACGGTGATCACCGGCATAGATACCTACCGCCTGTCCAGGAAAGATAAAGTCACAAATCAAAGTATCGCCATATATTATAAAAAAAGCGACATTGGTTGGTTTGTTAGTGACATGCTTTTGACCCTTGGCATGATCGGCACGGTGGCTGGTTTTATCTACATGTTGGACACCAGTTTTTCAGAGATGGACCCTCAGAATGTTATCAGCATGCAGGGCGTGCTGGCGAAAATGGGCGCCGGTATGAGCACAGCCCTATACACGACTGCTGCAGGTCTGGTTTGTAGTCTGTTACTGAAACTGCAATTGTTCAACTTTACGCATCACCTGGATTATCTTTCAGCAATTCTGGAGAAAAATGCGGCCGCGTAGAATATATTATAACAATACTAGTTTTTTGGATCTGTTATTCAATACACTGGTTGGTTTTGTTTTTTTGTTTATTATTGCCTTTATGTTGATCAACCCGAGTATCAAAAAAGCGGATATTAAAACAAAAGCCGAGTTCGTCATCACGGTCACCTGGGACGACAAAAGTAGAGACGATGTCGACACCTGGTTGCAGGATCCGACCGGAAACGTGTTGCACTTCAGGCAAAAAGACGTTGGTCTGGCGCATTTGGACAGAGACGATCTTGGAAAAATAAACGACACCCTCAGACTGGAAGATGGACGCGAGATTGTCTACCCCCACAATCAGGAGCTTACCACCATTAGAGGATTTCTCACCGGAGAATGGGTGCTCAATGTTCACATGTATAACAAGCGCGATCCAAATCCAACTTTAGTTGAAGTGCGCATAGACAAACTTAATCCAAGAGTTGAAACGATCTTTTATAAAGAAATCGTGATGAAGAGCAAATGGGAGGAAGTTACGGTGACCCGGTTTGTAATGAACAATCAAGGCGATGTCATCGATTGGGATGACCTTCCAAAGAACCTGCTAAAAGTGGCCGCCCAGGGAAGAGGCTCTGGGGGTTCAGGATGAACCGGGTCTGCGGCATAGTCCCTGCGAAGGAGTTTTAGATGGGTATGTGGTCTGGCTATATGGGTCTGACAGTTGCATTTGTAATTATCTCCGCAATTGTTTTATGGTTTTCTATCCGCACACCCGGTCAGACCATCATCAAAGCCATGTTGATTCCGGTTACCGTATGGTATGGTCTGGTATTATATTATTCGGTGCCGAATTTGATGGGCTGGCCCATATCGCAGTCCATTCCCGATAACAGTCAGGTGTTAGACATTCGCATAAAAGAACCCGATCCGAAGCACAATGATCCGGGGGCCATTTATTTCTGGGTCAATATCAACCCGGATTCAAAAAATTCCGAGCAAACCCTGGCCGCCAAGCTCAACCCGAAAAATATGTTCAGCTATAATGGTAAAAGCCAGCCGCGGGCGTATCAACTCCCCTATAGCCGGGAGCTGCACAAAGCGATTGTGGAAGCTCAAAGAAAAGCGCAGGGAGTGCCGGGTGCGCAGCTAAAAACCAAGAATGGCAAATCCAAGCGGGGCAATACGGGTAACGATCGAAGCAAAGCCAAATTGGAGTTGAAAATCATTAATCCTGTCAAATCACTTCCCAAATAAATCGTCCTGTGAAAGACAGGGCGGCGGTTACACATCTACATTTTTTTAACCCAGAACCTTTGAACTCTGAACCCTGAACCCGTCTTTACCCAGCATACTGCTTTAATCGCTGCTTTTTTTGGATGAAGGCGCTTCGCTGCCGTAGATCTCAACATAGGCGTCATGCGAAGCGCACCCTTTTTCCCAGTGTTCTCTGACTTTTTTTCCGATAAAGGAATCCGGATATTTCCGCGCGATGTTGCACCCGGGGCAAATTTTGTTCCACCCCGCCAGCAATTTTTTCATTTCCATTTTCGCCCCCTTCCGCAGGCACGCACACCTGCCCCCGAGTCTTATTTTAATCTTTCATTTAACCCTGCTTGCCGCGCCTGCTAGCCCTGTTAAATATATCGAAGATATGAAACGTAGCGAATTTAACCGAGGTAGCTAATGATAATTCCGCAATCCGCAATCTGCAATCCGAAATCGAGTAACCTTGAACCTTTCTTTTACTTACACCCATGCTCCCGCCATAGATTTTGAAACTTCCTTGTCGGCAGCAGTCCGCCATTAAATTTCTTTATCATCTGTAAAGACCAGCAGATATCTTTTTCCGACTCTTCTACAACCCGCACGATTAGCTCACGAGTTGAATTTGGGTCCTCGAGTCGTTTTTTAATTTTGTTTCTCGACCGATTTATCCTTTTTTCCAATGGTTCCAAGTAATCGTCACTAATCTGAGCGATGGCTTCCTGGGATTTTGGAGACCGCTTGGCATAAGTCTCCAATCTTTGACTTTCTGCCAGTACATTTTCCACATCAATTTTTGGTTTCTTGCCCTTCTTTTTCTTAAAAGTCTCTTTTAAATTTTTAATAATTGTCGACAGGCTTGATAGAATCGATAAGATTTCAATAGGCCCCATCTGTTTATCCTCCTAAACGCCTTGTTAAAAATGCCAACTACACGGCGGCCGATGTCCGGGTTTATTTCAAGGGTTACGCTGGGCGCCTGGAATTTAACAGGTGCCTCCAAAAATGAGATGCCGAGAGTCATACCGAGCCAGATCAGACTAACACATACGCACAATCGATGAAGCAACATTTTTGATATTTTTGGATCGCTCGTCTATAAATCCGAAATAAGCCGTTTGGCCAAATTGTCAATATGGCGGTGATCGGTTCCGCAGCAACCCCCCAGAATTTTCATGCCCAATTCACCATACAGGCTGCCAACCGAGTCACCAAAAGCTTGCGGGTCTTCTTCAACCAGCTCTTCGCTACCGTCGAGTTCTTCAGGCGTAAGTGCGGCCGTATTGGCAAAAACACCGACGACTCGTTTTCTGACAGCGGCAGATGAATGGGCAGGGTGCATCATGGCGGTTTTAAAAATAGAGGCATGCGTGCAATTGGCCATAAAAGCCAGGGGCTTTGGATGGATATCGGTATCGATTATGGAAACGGCATCTTTTAAAGGGGTACCGTCAAGCGTTGTGCCTTCAGGGCGGAACACAAAACTAATAATGTATGGCTTTCCGGTGGCGGCAAGGGCGGTTGCCAGGCCAATGGCCTCACTGACGGCCGGTAAAGTGGCGGCCAGAAGGAAGTCCACCCCTGCTGCTGCGAGTTTGTTGGCCTGCCATGAGTGAAACTCATGCGCATCTTTTGATGTAAGGGCTTCCGACTGATTATAGGCGTCTCCGCGGCAACTCAATAAACCACAGATGACAATTTTGCCGGCATATTCACCATAGCTTTTTCGGATATCATCGAGAAAACGGAAATTGTCGGCATTCACATCCTTTTGTTCATAACCCGTTTCTGCAATCCGTTCCCGGCTTGCCCGCCAGGTCGGGGTCGAAAGCACCAGCGGCAGATCATATTTGAGGCCAACATCAAGATATCCCCGGTAGATTCCGGCAAGAACGCTGCGCTTGTCCTTATCATAGATAAACCCCGAATTGACAATATGTGGATCAAGCTCGAATTCGCTGTTGCGGCGCAGGCGCTCGATAACGGCGCCCTCACCGAGCATAAACTGGGATTTCTCAAACAATTCAGGAAAGGGTAAGTGTTTCATTTTGTTTTCCGCAAACTCCGTTATGTGATCACGGCAATGTGAGGTAAATAAAAACGTATTGCCCCGCGTTGATATCAATGGTTAGGTCGCCGCCTCTTGATGCTGCATAAACGATCCAGGCGGGCTTATCACCCGGGCCGCAATCCAGATTCGGATAGGATTCGCCGGTTTTACCCTGATACCATGAAAGCAGCATCGGATCAGCGCATATCTCTTTGGCCTTTTGCCTGGCACGATCCTTTGCCGCTGCAAAATCAAGGCCGGGTTGATCGACTTCCAGCTCGATGTGCCTGCCGGGATAATCTTTGATCTTCGGTTTTATCCATTCCATTGCACTAAAATCCCAATTAGGCTGTTACGACCTGCGGGCATAGGCCTGGGCACCAGACGGATAATCTGTTTTTTAGCATGCGGTGTTTTTCAAAGTCAATATAGCGAAGTTCAAATGTCCATATGCCGTG
>JASFIU010000378.1:0-5057 GCA_050122495.1 Desulfobacterales bacterium
AAAATCATCTTCGTCCACCGACATCTGGATGTATAATCAAATATTTATCGCGAATTAGATCGATCAAAATTTTAAGCCAACACGGCCAAACTTCCTCGGTAGCTCTTTCTCCAACATTCAATAAAAACCATTACCTCTCATCCAGGATTGGATTGAAATTCAGAAACGCTTATTCGAGTGCTCTGTACTTATTGAAATTTTCATCAATCCTTTCGGATATTTTAATCTGGCCTTTTGCATTTGCGCAGAAATTTAGCAAATGAAATTTGTTTCATTTATTAGGAACGCGTTATAAAAAATAATTTTGTATCATCATAACATATTGTTTTTTTTATAAAATTTTTCATTTTTTGCTTGACTTTTAAAATCGTATTCTTATATAGAAAAACTGTTAAATAGAAAGTTGCCGAATTCGAACCACCCCCCCCTTTTTCTGGCGCATAAGAGGTAGAAATGCGTCAAGGCATCTAAAACTCCATTTACAGCCAGCGAATTGGGGGATTTTGTTTCTGGAGTATTTTTAATAATTATACTCTTAGATCTCATTAAATTACCTATTATCACCATCGAACAGAATCCATCCTGCTCTTTTTTTAATCAGACTTTGTTAATTCATTTAGAAGCTCTTGTTCATGTGGAGCTGCTCTACAGTTGTCTCTATTAAAATTTTTTTCATCATTAAATCGATAGTCAATATCCAGGTTCATTCCTTACTTATAGTTCGATCAAGCTTAATAATTCGGTTTCTTTCTAAATGGTGAGCTTTAGAGCCTACGCTGCCATATCCGATACTTATTTTATTCTGAAAAATCACAAGAACTTATACAGTGAGCTAAGATGTCAAATCTAAGTCATAAAAATTCTGCAGGTAAGCATTCCATTACCAAAGAGCAGAGGGATACAGCAAAGGCATCTTTAAAAGAGGAAGATTGTTTAAATAAAATTCTTGGCAAAAGCAGGGCTATTAGAAATCTGCGTGATAATATCAAGAAAGTAGCCGCCTTCAATGTTAATGTCCTTATTACCGGTGATAGCGGTACCGGTAAAGAATTAGTGGCAAAAGCCATCCATGGCCTAAGTAGTAGAGCTAGAATGCCATTTATACCCGTAAACTGCGGTGCTATCCCGGAGAATCTATTTGAAAACGAACTATTTGGTCATGTAAAGGGTGCTTTTACGGACGCAAATTATCATCAAGTTGGCCTTGTACAAGCAGCGAATAATGGGACCCTTTTTTTGGACGAGATTGATGCTATCAGTACGCATATCCAGGTTAAGTTATTACGGCTGTTGGAAAATTATGAGTACAAACCTTTAGGAGATCATCAGTCGCATAGAGCCAATATAAGAATTATTGCTGCAACGAATAGATCCCTTAAAAAAATGGTCAGAATCGGCTCTTTTAGAGAAGATTTGTTCTATAGATTGAAAATTGTACATATGCATATTCCACCTCTAGTAGAGAGAAAGGAAGACATTCCTCTTTTAGCTGAGTATTTTTTTAATAAATATATTCGAGAATATGATAAAAAGAAAATGAGATTGACAAATGAAACCGTTAGCTACCTGGTCTCTTACCCCTGGAGAGGAAACATAAGAGAGCTGGAAAACATGATACAGCATTTAATAATAATGTCTAAATCAAATGTTTTAGAAGTCAATCGGGACCAAATTGATGAAGAAGCAGGAGCCGATTTAGAGCCATTTAAAACGGCCAAGATCAAAGCCATTAATTCTTTCGAAATAAATTATCTAACCCGAATCCTCACTGAACAAAAAGGCGATGTGGCCAAAGCAGCCTTAAAAGCGGAAAAGGGACGCACAGCCCTCTGGAATTTAATTAAAAAGCATAATATCGACCCGAAAACCTTCCGGTCATAATTCCTAATCAAAAAAATAATTAGTAATTTTTCATGACTATACATTGCGTCATAAAAAAATGACGCATAAGTCACACAAAAAAAACTCTCCAAATCTCCGTCCTATAAAGGCACCCGCTCTCGAGTCACCAGAATATGACTATCCACTTTTCCCGTTTATTTAAATATTAATAAAAATCAATTGGTTATTAAGACGCCCGGTTTGGCATCTTATTTGCTCGTGGTAAAATCACATTCGAAATAGCTGTTTTGCGATTCGGAAATAGTTAATTCGCCTTTTTCAATTCGGCTTTTTTATGCACCACCATTTCATCGCTTGCTTTTTGAGAGCCTAAATAACCCCATGGATATCTTTTACCCAAAATCCGATTTCACATATCAATGGAAAAAATAGGCGTAATTTCCCAGAGGATATTGGGCTATCTTAAGAGGCATCCGGAATCAGAGGATACATTGGAGAATATAACCAAATGGTGGCTTGAATTTGAAGGGATTGATCTGGCGGTGGACAAAGTTGCCAATGAATTGGAATCACTGCTTGAAAAAGGATTACTGACTAAAACCGAAAACCCTGATGCTCCTGTGTTGTACAAAATTTCAAAAAAGTAAATTGGGATAAATGAGGTGATATAGCACTTTACAGAGATTCAACCTAAAATCAAACAAATGACAGGTGATTAAAATGATAGAGGAAATACTCGATGAAGATGCTGAATATTTAGATCCTTTCGGCTACGGCGACGATATTGACGAATATCCCGAAGAATACTTCGATGATTTTGGAGACCACGATGTCGCTGAGGACTATTTTGCCGATGAGCCTGATTTGATTGAGGCATATTATCGGTCGCCATATTATTACAGGCAGCGGCGGCGGGCGTATCGGAGGCGGAGAGCGTTGCGGAGGATGCGGGCGTATCGCAGGCGACGTGCATTGCGGAGGATGCGCGCCTATCAGAGACGCCGTGCGTTGCAGAGACGACGCGCGTTGCAGAGGCGGCGGGCGCTACTCAGGCGGCGAGCGCTTTTGCGATCGAGATATCGCTATGCTCAGCGTTATCCGCGTATACCTTATCGGCCTCCATACAGACGCCCGAGGTATTATCCCCCAGAACCTTTAGAACCCGTTGATTTTCCGCCAACATCGATAGAACCTGTTGAATTGCCTATGGCAGTTGGGGAACCGGGTATGGAGCCCGGTGATGTCCCGATGCCCGGTGCAGGGCCGGGAGATAATGGCATGTGGTTTGATGAGTATGATGCTGTAGAAATGACTGAAGAGCCTTTTGATACATTAGAGGATGATATATCCGAGTTTGCCGAGCTAGATGGACCGGACATTTTTGACGATTCAGCTGAACTTGCCGAGACATTGCGCGATGTGCTGCACGATGACTACGCGGATGCTTCTAACGAAGAGATGCAGGATGCGTTGTTCAACATTCTGGATACAATGACGCCGGCAGAGGGGTTCAATTTTATGAAAACCCTTCGCAATATCGGCAAAGCCGGCAAGAAAATATTAAAGGATCCTGTCGTCGGTCAGATAGCGAAAGTAGCATTGCCGGCGGCGGGTGCCGCACTTGGCACTGTAGTTGGCGGCCCCCTTGGTACTGCCGTTGGCGGCAAGCTCGGGCAAGTTGCCGGGCAAGCTTTCACAGGCGCAAGCAAACCTCGCAAAGCAGCTACTCGTGCTAAGGCGGCTAAGACCTCGCCTAAAGGCGGTTCTGCTGCCGCTGCAAAGTTGTTACAGTTAACCCAGAACCCGGATATGCTTAAAAGCTTAATGGCACTTGCATTAGGCTCGCACGGGAAAAAGTCAATTAAAGTTGGAAAGAGCGGCCCTACGGTTGGTGCAGGCGCATTCATAAACCTATTGAGCACACTTGCCAAAAAGGCTTCCGAGGACGCTGACGAGCTTTCCAGGGAAAGTGAGGCAGCTTCTGCCTACTGGCTCGATAGCGAAGGTGATTACCTGGCTGATCCGGCAGATCCCGAAAGCCGTGCGGAAGCACTGTACAGTGTTTTAGCTGATGCCGAGAATGAACGAATGATCGTTGAAGAGGCCGAGCTGGATGCAGCGTTTCCTGATTTTGAGAATGAACCTGATGGGGATGATTATATCGAGGAAATGTTCGAGGGGCACACCTATTAATGAAATGATTTCCCCCTTCACCTTCAGGCGAATAAAATATGAAAGGACGCAGGATGAACCGAATGCTAACCGGATATGCAGGAAAAGAAAGTTTCGAGTCCACTGACGCCGACGAAGGTAGCATCTCTGAAGATCACGGTGAAGGATCGAGATGGGCTCAAGACCGCTGGGAATGGCAAAATGCGGAGATGGTCGGAGATCCGTTTGATCCGACGATTGAGTCGCAAACGGAATTATTCGCTGAATACGGGCCGGATGCACTTGACGATTCCGCTGAGCTCGCAGAAGCGCTGCGTGACGTTTTACACAAAGATTATAAAGATGCAACCACAGAGGAAATGCAGGATGCGCTTGACAACATCCTCGCTACAATGACGCCAGCCGAGGAATCCACATTCACAAATGTACTGCGTCAGACCAGAGGCGGTCATAGCCGAAGCCAATGTGGATGGATGCCCTGTAGTGTTTCAGAGGTATCCGGTAGTGGGCCGCTAACACGAGCCCTACAAGAAGGCGGTTCGGCTGCCGCCGCGCAGTTGCTGCAGCTATTTCAGAATCCCGAGATGCTTAAAAGCCTGACGGCCCTTTCTTTGGGCTCACATGGTCGGGAGTCGATTAAAGTTGGGAAATTTGGACCGTCCGTGAACGTTGGCAGGTTCATGAATCTGCTTGACGAACTTGCCAGCAATGCCACTGCGGATGCAGACCAATTCTTAACAGACGGTAAGGAAGCGTCTACCTACCGGTTTAATAGCGAGGGGTATGATATTGCCGATCCCGCAGCAGCTGAAGAACGGGCCCAGGCGCTTTATGATGCTTTGATTAGTGGCCAAACTCAAGGGTTAACAGCTGAAGCCGCACCAGCGCAGCCCTGGTCGAGCTTTTTTCCGTTTCCGAAAGGAACCAAGCTACTGGTAGAGTACGAGCATTGGCTTAACAATTGGAACATTGGGAATGGGATTGTTCTCGAGCGCACATCCAATTTGCTTAAGGCCAAGCTCCACATTGACAAGCAGGAAAAA
>JASFIU010000379.1:0-5022 GCA_050122495.1 Desulfobacterales bacterium
ATGGCCGAATTGTCAAGTTTGGCAATCTACGCATGCCGCCATAAAAAAGTCCTCATGGCATCTGCACAAGCCATGAGGACTTTTTAGGAGTTATTTTAAGTCCGAAATGTTGGATGGCTGCTTACATCATTCCGCCCATTCCGCCCATTCCGCCCATTCCGGGAGGTGCACCGCCTCCGGGCATGGATTCCGGTTTTTCTTCGGGTTTCTCGGCGACCATGGCCTGGGTCGTTAACATCAAAGAAGCCACACTGGCTGCGTTTTGCAATGCAAGGCGCACGACCTTTGTGGGATCAATGACGCCGGCTTTCATCAGGTCTTCGTAGGTGTCCGTGTCGGCATTATAACCAAACGAACCCTGGCTGTTTTTGACCTTATCGATAACCACTGATCCTTCCAGGCCGGCGTTGTTGGCGATTTGACGCAACGGTTCTTCGATGGCCCGCATGATGACCTTGACACCCAGCTTCTGGGCGGCTTTGATTTTCATCTTCTCCAGAGCACCCAGGCAGCGCACCAGGGCCACCCCGCCGCCCGGAACGATCCCTTCCTCTACGGCTGCACGGGTTGCGTTCAAGGCATCTTCAACGCGGGCCTTTTTTTCTTTCATTTCGGTCTCAGTTGCTGCGCCCACATTAATAACGGCCACGCCACCGATGAGTTTGGCAAGCCGTTCTTGAAGTTTTTCACGATCGTAGTCCGAAGTGGTCTCTTCAATCTGGGCTCGGATTTGCTTGACCCGACCTTCCAGGGCCGAGCGGGAACCGGCGCCGTCTACGATGGTGGTGTTGTCTTTATCGATGGAAATGCGTTTGGCGTTGCCCAGATCCGAAACAGCTAAATTTTCCAGTTTGATTCCCAAATCTTCCGACACCACCTGGCCTCCGGTTAAGATGGCAATGTCTTCCAGCATGGCCTTGCGTCTGTCGCCGAATCCAGGGGCTTTAACGGCGGCGACCTGCAAGGTGCCGCGTAATTTATTGACCACCAATGTTGCCAGGGCTTCACCATCGACATCTTCGGCAATAATCATGAGCGGTTTCCCCATTTTGGCGACTTGCTCAAGAATCGGCAACAGGTCTTTCATATTGCTGATTTTTTTCTCATTGATCAAAATGTAGGGATCTTCCAGGGAAACGACCATCTTTTCGGGGTCAGTTACAAAATACGGTGATAGGTAACCTCGATCGAACTGCATGCCCTCGACGACTTCCAACGTGGTCTCCATGCTTTTGGCTTCTTCGACCGTGATGACACCTTCTTTGCCGACCTTGTTCATGGCTTCGGCGATGATATTGCCGATGGTTTCATCATTATTGGCTGAAATGGTTCCGACCTGGGCGATTTCGCGTTGATCTTTGGTGGTTTTGCTTAGTTTTTGAAGTTCTTTTACGGCTACGTCCACGGCCGCATCGACACCTCTCTTGATCGACATCGGGTTGTTGCCGGCGGCAACAAGCTTTTGACCCTCTTCGTAGATCGAGCGGGCTAAAACCGTTGCAGTTGTGGTACCGTCACCAGCCATATCGCTCGTTTTACTGGCGACCTCTTTGACCATCTGGGCGCCCATGTTCTCAAACTTATCATCCAGTTCGATTTCTTTGGCCACGGTGACACCATCTTTGGTGACCGTCGGAGAACCCCAGGCCTTATCCAGAACGACGTTGCGGCCTTTAGGCCCCAGGGTAACAACCACAGCGTCTGCGAGCGTCCTAACTCCATTAAGCATTAATTCACGGGCCTTCATATCGTACTTAATCAATTTTGCAGTCATCTTCGTTTTACCTCCATCATATACTAAAATAGTGTTTTTTATTCGATGATACCCAGTACATCTTCCTCACGCATGATTAAATATTCTTCACCCTCGATTTTTACCTCGGTGCCGGAATATTTGCCAAAAAGGATTCGATCCCCTTTTTTGACTTCAGGGGCGATTCGTTTGCCACTCTCATCAAGTTTCCCTTTACCAACCGAAACGATTTTACCTTCCGCGGGCTTTTCCTTGGCGGTATCCGGAATGATAATGCCGCCTTTTGTTTTTTCCTCTTCTTCAACACGTTGCACTAAAATACGATCCTGCAATGGTCTCAATTTCATGGTATAAATTCTCCTTTTGAATATGATTGATCAAATCTTGAAAGTCTTGGAAGCTTTACCTAAATGTGATCCTCATCTTTCATAAAGATGGGGTGAACGTTCACCTCCCTTCAAAATAGTTTTTGATTTCTAAAGAACTGAATAATTAAATATATTTAAGGAATTCTATTGTTTGTGTTGGAATTTTGTTGAAATTATAATCACCCTTTTATGTTTGTAAAGAGACATTATCTGAATTTTTTGAAGTTTTTTACGTTTTTTCCTGGCTACTGGCCACCGGCCCCTGGCATCTGGTCTCTTGCCTGCGACCTGTGACCACCGATTTCCTGTTTTTGCACCCGGATCACTCAATGTGCGGTTCTGGCCTCATATTTTGATTCGGCTATCCGAACCGCCCGCTTTGCGGGTGATCGTTGACTCAATCACCAGCGGCCAGCAACATGAAGCCTGCAGCCAGGAGATCTGCACTCAGAGATAGTTTACCCGGATATTTTTATGGAATTGGATTACGGATCGGACGGATCCGTGGAGGCTTTGGATGCCTTCTTTTTAGCGGAAGATGGGGTGCTATCGGCAGCCTTGGCCTCGTTTTTTTTCTTTGGCGCCGCAGCACTGTTGGGCCTGGATTTGTTCGCATAATCGGTTACATACCATCCGGTGCCCTTCAGATGGAAGCTGCTTTGAGAAATAAGCTTGTGAAGTTTCCCCGAGCAATGGTTGCATTTGGTCAAAGGCTTATCCGAAAATTTCTGATAAACTTCTTCAAGTCGGCCGCATTTTGTACACTCATATTCGTATATGGGCATTGAACTCAACCTCCGAAATTACCTAACGCTTTTGCGTTATCACGCTTACTCAACTAAAATTATAAGTGCTTCCACCGTGTGATGTCAAGTGATAGGTGCGGGGGACCATACCGTCATGGCAAACCCGTTGTCAAGGATAAAGCACGGGCTTTTCTTATCTAGAATCTATCTCAAAAATAGTGGCTAAGGGTTCAGGGCAAGGCGTCCCGTGAATTGAAAACGGAGCGTACACGGAGTACGTGAGTATTTCGATTCGCGGGACAACGACGCCCTGGGCACTTAGACGCATTTTTGAGATAGATTCTCAGTGATTCCGCATTCCCTCGAGAGGCTGGCGCCATTTGTTATAAAATTCAAGTACAGCCGATATTCCCTCAACCTGAATTTGACGCAAGATTTGGTGGGTATTTTCATGAACCTGTTTCTCTTCGTTGAGTTTTTCCAGAGGGGATGCGTCGAAGTTTTGCAGAAATTTACTGAATCGGACGATATGGATCAATTCGTGGGTGATGATATAGAGGCAAAAGGGAAAAAGCTTCATATCAGGGGAATCTTCCAGCACGGAATGAATGGCATGGTCCTGAAGGCATATTTTGTAATAGTCGAAAACGCCGGAACCTAAAGCGGTATCTTTGCGCTGGCCTTCATAGCGCACGATCTGGGCAAAGGGACCGTGGACAATTTCCTCGGGCGTCAGATCAACAAGGGTTTTAACGTCATATTTGGGGCGCAGCCATTGGCTTGCAGACATCTTGTAATGATTACTGACAAGCTCCTCGGCCATCGACACCGTCTTGTTGACGACTTGAATCTGATGGGGCGAAAATGGCTTTAAGTTCTGCATTTTTAAAATAAGCCAGGATATATTTTTCCTGATATTTACAAGGCAGCGCCCGTCGAGATGGTCTCAAGTGTGTTAAGGCTGCTTGCGGTTTGACAAGCGCTTTTGTTTGCATCGGGATGATGGCCGACCTGAGACGGTCGTCTATGGGTTGTCTTCCGCTAGCTTTACTGCAATCGCCTTTTCGAGGCGCTGGCGAGCTTTGTCTGTGTTTTGAATAAACTGGATACCCATTCCGCGGTTGATCACCTCTTCCCGCGGTACATTGCTATTCGACCAAACCACCTGCGCATTCAGCAAAAGCTCTTCCTGATCCGGTATCTCTATGCACAGTCGAATCTTTTCCTTTGGAGGCAACGGTTTGCCGCAGACCACAAAAGCGCCCCCGAGGCTGATATCTTTCAGCTGAACCTCTAAACTGTCGTGCGGAGGCTCCAGCATCGCTGACCAGGAAATCGCCACCCGGGGATGTTGGCGTTTTTCTTCCCAGTTAGGTTTTTGGGAAGGAGCCGCCGCTTGAACCGATTGATCGGCACCCAATTTTCGTTTCACAAACGCATTAAAAAACCAAAAAATGACCAGACCCGCAAAAAGGGCCGCACCGATTGCCAAACTCGTTACAATTATACCGCTATCCATAATTGTGTTTTCCGCTTATTAAATATTCGCAAGGGTTTTGCCTCTGCCGACAATTTACTATAACATAAGCCGGTTTTGTTTTCCAATTCCAAAAAAAATATAGACATCAAACAGGATGTTATGCTAAGAGTTCCTGTTGATGTTGAATATAATTTTTTAAGGGAGGTGATCCGTTGGGTAGTGTTGTAAAAAAACGCAGAAAAAAAATGAGAAAGCATAAACACAGAAAACTTTTGGCCAAGACACGTCATCAAAGACGGAAGGGCAAGTAGTATACCCGCAAGTTTTTCTGTAAAACTGATAAGAAGCACCGTCTTGAAACGGTGCTTTTTTTTATGCAGTTATTCTGAGTATCCTTTGAGGTATTTTAAAAATTCCGAATCCGTCGACAAGACCAGTGTATTGTCTTTACCCAATGCTTCACGGTAAATCTCCAGCGATTGAACAAAAGAGTAAAAATCAGGGTCCTGGCCGTAGGCTTCAGCGTAAATGATGGTTGCTTCGGCGTCGGCACCTCCCTTAATTCTCTGAGCTCTCTTAAAGGCTTCGGATTCAATCTCCTGTAGATCCCTTTCCTTTTCACCTAAGATTTTTTGGGCCTCGCCTTTGCCCTCGGATCGAAATTTCTCTGCAATT
>JASFIU010000380.1:0-5016 GCA_050122495.1 Desulfobacterales bacterium
AATATCCAAATGCAAGCTCAAAATAAAAAGTATAAAGGAATGGTTTCATCGGACTGGAGTGAATGCCTGGCACCGTGCAGCCCCTTTGATTGTATTTCGTTTAACTACCCGCAATTAACCGATGAATTAGAGACGGTTTTCAAGCAATACACGGGCAACGTTATCTCTTTGGGAGAAGCCGCCCATAAGATCCAAACCTTGCTGCCGGCTACGCTTACAGTCGAGCAAATGGATGCGTATCTCGATAATTCCTTCGTGACTTACAAAGGTGTCCCGGAACTCATCGAATGGTGTTTGAGCAAAGATATTCCTTTTATGATCAACACCACCGGTATGATAGGCTATTTTCAGAGGGTATTCGCCAAAAACCTGCTACCGCGGATCCCTGTGCTTTCAGCCCATCCGATGGTTCGTTATGCCCAACAGCAAAGTGATCCTGATGTTATCTTTGATCTTTTTGAGATTAAAGATAAAGGCACGAACACCGAAGCGGCTGTCCGTCATTTTAATATTCCTTTCAACAAAATCATCCTCATGGGAGATAGCGGCGGTGATGGTTCTCACTTTGAATGGGGCGCAAAGGCGGGTGCATTTTTAATCGGGAGTATGACCAAATCCTCCCTTGCAAAATATTGCCTGAATAAGAATATTACGATCAACGTGCGCTTCGGAATTTCCGATACAGCGGGTGAAAAAAGAGAGCTGAAAAATGAGTTGCAAATAGATTTCATGGATTTGGCGCCGATCATTGAAGATTCGATAATGTAACTTAAGAACGTGAGATGAATATGGCGAAAAAGCTGACCGACAAAGAAATGGAGACCTATTCGAGACAGATCGTACTGGCCGATATCGGCTATGACGGACAACTCAAACTGCGCAACGCCAAGGCATGCCTGATTGGCGTGGGCGGGCTCGGCGCCCCGGTTGCCACAAAACTGGTCGGTATGGGCATCGGCAATCTGCGTATCGTAGATCGGGATATTGTATCCCGCTCCGACCTTCACCGGCAGCACCTTTACGATGCCGAGTGCGTCGGCCTGCCGAAAGTCGAGATTGCCCGGCAAAAGTTAAATAAGCTCAACCCCGATGTAAAGCTGGATCCGATTCCAGAATCTCTCAATTCAACCAATGCCGAGGATATCATCAGCGGGATGGATGTCGTCATCGACGGATTGGACCGACCCGAGCCCCGTTATCTGGTGAACCGCACCTGCAACAAACTTAAAATACCTTATGTGTTCGGAGCAGCGATAGAGGCATTTGGCAATGTTTCGACATTAATGCCCGGCCAAACTTTTTGCCTGGAATGCTTCATGCCCGGGCTCACGGATGAAGATTTACCGGTCTGCGGGGTTGTCGGTGTGCATCCATCTGTGCTGGGTATGGTTTCCTCCATTCAGGTTTCAGAGGCCG
The DNA here is from genome assembly GCA_050122495.1 of Desulfobacterales bacterium. Taxonomy (GTDB): domain Bacteria; phylum Desulfobacterota; class Desulfobacteria; order Desulfobacterales; family JAHEIW01; genus JAHEIW01. Next base: position 1,417 of record JASFIU010000380.1, read on the forward strand.
TGAGATTGCTCATCGGTCAGGAACCACAGCTTTTTAACAAATTGTTTTATATTGATTTAAGGGCGTTTGAATTCAATTTGCTTGATATGCAAGCTGTGGACAGCTGCAAGGTGTGCGGCACGCAACCGGACGGCCTGCCAGAGGAGGTAATCGACCGTCTTTTTGAAGAAACCTGTGCCCGGGACGGGCGCCGAAATTTTGTGCTTTCACCAAAGGAAAGAATCACAGTTGACCTTAAAAAACTGGGCACGCTTTTGAAAAAAAGGCGGTTTGCGATTCAATCCGTGGGTGAGCTCGGTACGACTTTCAATCCGGCCAAAGACATTCAGGCCTGTATCCTCAAAAGCGGGATTATGATCGCCCAAACCCCGCCCGACACCCGGGAGGAGATTAAGGATCAGGTTTTTAAAATCTATCAATCCATTATGGTTGACGGTTTGGACTTACCAAAAGATATTTTGCCAACTATCGATTAATCTCATACTGGTTTCGGGTGTCAGGGGTCTGATGCCCTGATGTTTGCTGACACCTGAACACTGACACCTGACACCTTGGTTAAGCGTTCTTCCTCTTGAAATTAATCATAAATTCAGCCAGCCTTTCGGCGCCCTCGATCGGCATGGCATTGTACATCGAGGCCCGGCAGCCGCCAACCGAGCGATGTCCCTTCAACCCTGAAAAATCATTCTCAAGGGCTTCAGCGATAAACTTGGCCTCCAATTCCTCGGTGGGCAAGCGAAAACAGACATTCATCCGCGAGCGGGATTTTTGGTCCACCGGGCAGCGGTACCAGTCTTCTGAGCCGTCGATGATTTCATAAAGCGCGTTGGAACGTGCAATCGACCGTTTTTCCATTTCGATCAGACCCCCCGCAGACTTTACCCAGTCCAGCGTAAGCTTCATCATGTAAATCGAAAAGACCGGAGGTGTATTGTAGAGCGAATCTTTACCGGCATGTGTTTTATAGGACAGATACGCCGGCACTCCGTCTTGGCAGCGCTCCAGTAAATCTTTATTTATGATAACCAGCGCCAGGCCGGCGGGTCCCAAATTTTTCTGGGCGCCGGCAAAGGCAAGCTGGAGTTTGTCCCATTCGACCGGACGCGACATGATATGCGAAGACATGTCCGCGACCAGAGGCACTGCACCCGTATCCGGATACTCATGATACTCAATCCCACCGATTGTTTCGTTGCCGCAAATATGCACATACGCAGCGTTGTCAGCGGGTGCATATTCGTCTCCGGCGGGAATCCGCGTGAAATTTTCGGTCTCGCCGGTCCAGATGACACGCGTCGTTCCCACCTTTTCGGCATCGGCGATCGCTTTTTTGACCCAGGTTCCGGTATTGATAAATTCAGCAGTTTTTCCATCGGCAATGAGGTTTAGCGGCACCATTGCAAACTGCAGGGTGGCACCACCCTGTATGAAGAGAACATCGTAGCTTTCAGGGACATTCAGCACCTCACGGATATTGGCCATGGCTTCGTAGTGGACCTCGTCGTAATGCTTGCCCCGGTGACTCATCTCGATTAGAGACATTCCCGCTCCCTGGTAATCAACAAAATCAGCCTCTGCCTTTTCCAGGGCTGAAAGCGGCAGCGTGCAGGGCCCGGCTGAAAAATTGAAAATTCGATTGGTCATGTTCCTCCCCTTAAAATTTTATGGATTATCGTCTAGGCACGATCCCAAACACTTGAACATATGGGAAACGAATTATTGCTTGACTAAAACCTGTATACCGTATACGAAATGAAGTCAAGCCAGCGAATGAACACATATCAGAAATCAATATTCATCATTTTCCCTGCAATTTAAGATTTTTAATTTCTTAAGTTGTGTCAACCACGGACCGCCAATCAATTATCAAGGAGGTGTTATGGAGAAAAAAAAGATATTTCTAAGTGAAGATGAAATTCCACGCCAATGGTATAATATTAATGCAGATATCAAAATGAACCCGCCTATGGGTCCTGAAGGACCGGTAACGCCTGATATGCTGGCTCCAGTTTTCCCGATGAATCTTATCGAACAGGAAGTCAGTGCCGAAAGATGGATTGACATTCCGGAAGGCATTTTGGAAGTTTTAAACATCTGGCGCCCCAGCCCCCTGGTAAGAGCGTATGCGCTTGAAAAAGCTTTGGATACGCCTGCCAGGATCTATTACAAATACGAAGGTGTCAGCCCTCCTGGAAGTCACAAGCCCAACACGGCTGTGGCCCAGGCATATTACAACAAAGAATTTGGCATCAAAAAGTTGACCACTGAAACCGGCGCCGGCCAGTGGGGCAGCGCGCTTGCTTTTGCGTGTTCGCAATATGGACTTGAGTGTAAGGTGTATATGGTTCGGATCAGTTTTGATCAAAAACCTTACCGGAAAACCATGATGGCCACCTGGGGGGCCAACTGTGTGGCAAGCCCCAGCACCGAGACCAAAGCCGGCCAGCAAATCCTGGAGCAGGATCCGGACACACCCGGCAGCCTGGGTATTGCGATCAGTGAAGCCGTTGAAGCGGCGGTAACCGATCCATCAGGCGAAACCCGCTATTCCCTGGGCAGCGTCCTTAATCATGTCATGCTTCATCAAACCGTCATTGGCCTCGAAGCCAAAAAGCAGATGGAAAAGATCGGTGAATATCCAGATGTCATTATTGGATGTGCCGGTGGGGGCAGTAATTTTGCCGGATTGGCGTTCCCTTTTGTCTATGATAAGTTCAACGGCAAAGAGATCGACATCCATCCGGTTGAACCTACTGCCTGCCCCACAATGACTAAAGCGCCATTTGCTTATGATCACGGCGATACCGTAAAAATGACACCGCTGCTTCCCATGCACAGCCTGGGACACACGTTCGTTCCCCCGCCGATGCATGCCGGCGGGCTGCGCTATCACGGTATGGCACCTACAGTCAGCCAGCTTATCGTGGAGGGTGTCCTGGAACCCTCGGCTTTTGGCCAGATGGATACCTATAAGGCCGGTATGCTGGTAGCCAGATCTGAAGGTTTTATCTCCGCTCCGGAAACCAACCATGCCCTGGCATGTGTGGTTGATGTGGCCAGAAAATGCAAGGAAGAAGCCAAAGAAAAGGTTATCCTTTTTAACTTCAGCGGCCACGGATTAATCGACCTGGGAGCTTATGAGCAATATCTGTCAGGCAATCTTACTGACTATGACTATCCGGCCAAAGAAATCGAAGAAGCCGAAAAGGTACTCGAGCAGCATCCCAAGCCGGAAATTCTCAAGAGTCGATAATTTTCGACTCGGATTATAAATTTATGACAAAAATCAAAAGAGATCTCGTGCGACGATGCCCGCGATTGGGCAATCCCGTGCCTTTTGAATACTGCGAGGTTTGCGGTGACGACCAGCATCCGTGTTTTAAAATCCTGGACTGCTGGTGGGAATACTTTGACGTCGTGCAGTATTTAAAGGACAAGCTGCCCGAGGATCAGTTCAACAGTTTAATGGCTGCCAAACCCAAACCCAAGATCGCCAGTCTGGTTGAACTGATCGAGCAGGCAAAAAAAAGAAATGCGTAAATAGAACTTGCTTTCTGATCTCCACGGATCTCAAGCATTTAACCTTGGCCTTTTAGCTGG
>JASFIU010000381.1:0-4972 GCA_050122495.1 Desulfobacterales bacterium
CCCTGTCATCTTTAAAAAATGATTAGGCATTTTGCATTTTCGGTACATTATTTTCAGGTGCGTCTTTCAGGATCTGATACTTTCGAACGTTGAGGATTGCCCGACCGTTCAGTTGTTCTCTGAGCTTACCCTCAACCGCCACTTTCTTATAGGTCAGATTTAACAATTCCTTACCGGCACCGCTAAAGTCGATCTGATATTCCTTCCGGTCATCCGTGTGGATAGCAATTCGGGCCGGCTTGCCCTCTTCGTTCCATCTCGATGGCATGATAATCCCGATTATGGGTGGTGGAGCTGATGTCTTTTTGTGTTTTTTGATGCGCAAAACTCACCTCGATATAAACTTGTCCTCTAGCTCGGATACATTTGAACTATGAAATGATTATTTTTATTCCGGCACAGCTTTAAATGACTTAACCGTAATTATTTTCCTGTCTTCTTTTTCTACTAGCGTCCCTTTGACCATGACTTTAACGGCAATATAATTCATTACCAGGTCGTCGCCTTCTGGTGTAACGGCAACATCATAAATCTGGCCGTCTGCCACGATCTGTTCGGTATCATTTACCTCACCGACTATGGTAATCTCGGATGCGAAAACAATATATGAAAAAAACAAGAATGATAGAGACAAGCTCAAGAAGATTAAAAATATGATTTTATTTCGCGCTTGCATCGAAAAATCCTCCGCAAATTTAATTTTGTTTGAAGTATATCTGGACATTATCGCGATCCATATAGAGCAATGGTTGTGCCAATTTAATAACTTACTGAAAACACAATTAATATTAATAATTTTCAATAAAAATGGGGAACCGGTTGTTCCGAAAAAAGTGATAGAGCAGGGCCATGGGGGAACAATAGAGGAAGTTGTTATCTAACCAACTGGAATAATTCAGGATAAAATCGGAATCCTAAATTCCGATTTTATTTAAGATAAGAAGTGATAGTTCTTGTAGGTTATCCGCCTTCACCAAAAAAATTGGTTAACATGATATTTAGCCATCTGCGGAGTAGGGAATAGGAATAATGCTGGGAAGCCACTTCATAATTGGTATTTACCATTCTTGCCAGACGGTCAGGAGAGTCCAGAACTTCTTTGACTTTTAGCACTGTTTTGCGCGTCAGGTACCCATCCATAACAATTAAATCAAATCCTTTTGGCTCGATATCCTGTACAAAAGTGGCATAGCGGTTGATCAGTAGCGGTTTTTTGAAATAAACAGCCTCTAAGAAGGCATTGCCGAAACCTTCATATAAACTCGGGTAGGTAATGAAATCCGCGTGCGGATAAACATCCCAGAGCGAATAGGTTTCTTTGTGGTTCACATCCGGATTCATGGGATCGGACATATGGATGTTGACCAGGCGCAGATCGACACCGTGCTGCCTGGCGTCTTCCTGAAGCCATTCCGCATATTCCCATCCTTCGTCGCCGGCTTCATGGGAGATGATAAGCTTATAGCTCGGGTCGTTTAATTCTGCGACCAGTTCGATGGCATGTTCAATACCTTTGCGCTGGATGATTCGTGTGGGTTGTAAAATCTTGATATCATTTTTTTGCAACCCGATAGTCTGCCAGAAATTTTCAGTCTGCTTTTCATTGATCGCCGGTGGATTTTCAAAATCAAGCACATTGGGGATAATGATTGATGAAATTCCGGTGCGCAGGGCAAGTTCTTCCTGAGCGGCCGAATTGATGACTACGTGCTCAATAGTGGGCAGTTTTGGCGGAAATGCCATTCTGAGATAATCGCTGACGGCATTGACCGCAAAGCGGGTTCTTTCCCAATAAAAATCATGGTGGTGGGCTATGGTGGGAATCTGTGTTTCGGCAATTATTTCGGTCAGAGCGATACCTAAAGGAATGTGCATCGGAATAGTAAGGATGTTTTCAGCCACCAGAAGATTAATGTCAAAGGCTTGGATGAATTCGTTGAGCTGCTTTTTTAACACCGATTTTAAATCGAAAATGGCATCGGTAACGGCTGAATCGCGTCTTTTTTTCCCGAATATTTGTTCGTTAATCCAGCGGATTTTCTCATGCAGAAAAAACGCTTCAGGGACCAGAAAGCTTCTTTTGGGACTGCGGTCCAACAACCCGGCAAACCAATAATAGCGATGGCCGCTGCTTTTGAAGACACGTGCCCATTTGCTTGCCTCCAGTGTAACACCGTCGGCTCCTGAAAAACGGGTTGATACAAATCCGATGTTTTTCGGCACCATCTGTGGTCGATCTCCCTTTTTCAATCTGCCGGTTGCAGGCCGACATTCATTCTTTTACCTTACGAATCAAGCTTACTATCATATTATTAAATTTTATGCTAAAAATATAGCTAAAGCCATGCTCGTGCTAAATTCGAAAGATATCCATTTTAGTATGAAAGGATTCATATCTTTATGTTATTTCGTGAAAGCGGCACTGTAAAAAATAAATGGCCGATCACATCAAGGGGTGTGATAAAAAAAGGTTTTGCTTTCATTCTACCGGTTATTCTGGCATTCGGTGTTGCGTATGCGATTGCTGAGGATTCCGATGATTATAAACGCCTTCTTGAACTTATTCAACTCGAGGACCAAAATCAACCGCTGTACGTTTTTAATGATTTTGAGGAAGAATTCGATGAGGCCAGTCATCGGGCGACGCGACAGTATTTTAAAGAACATCCCGGTTTGATTCAGCGCATCAAAGCTAAACTTCAAGGCGGAAGGCTGCGGTGGAAACTCAGAAATATGAAACATCGAAAGCTGTTTGTGCCTGAAAGCCGGGCCGAATATGCCGACCTCTACAAAAACTATTGCCTCAATGTAATCCAGGCAATTTTAGACAAAACAGGATTCGATAATCCTTACGACAGCATTCAAACCCTAAACCGCAGCAAACCAGTACATCATGAAAAAAATGAGGGCGTCACTGCCTATATCGTTCATAATCTCGCTAAAGAATATGTCGGTACCTATATTTTCTCGAATCAAACCGATAAAAAAGTAAAAATTGAACTGAAGGGCACACTTTACAGCGGTGATGTCGGTTCCTATACGAGCACCTTAGTTATGAACGAAAACGGAACCATAGAATTCCTTAAAGAAAAATATACCATCTGGCAAAACAGCGCCACGAATCCTTACACGGCATTAATGGCCCCAGCTGAAGAAACCTTACATATCACCTTAAGAGGGTATACCGAAAACGCCATTAAGAAAGCCGTTGAGCAGAGTCATCAAAGAAGCTTAAAATCCATGGAAAAAATGGTGGAAAGATGGATGGCTGTTGAAGAGGCGATTGTCGGGGGCATCGTCTATTGGCTACTGCCGCGTATCCTGGAAGAACATATAAAGGATTTGCCGCGATCTTTTATCGAAATGGACATTGTCGCCAAAAGTCAATTTGAAAAATACCGACATCTGGAAAAAGGGATTACGATCATAGAGGAAATCGGCTATAGGGAAGCCATCCGGATGTATTCAAAGGATCCGGCCACATTCAGGGATCTTCTGTTATAAGCGGGTCCGGACGGATTTTTTTTATTTTTTTGTGAGCCGGCTCTATGTTCCACTCCGAAAAGTCCTGGAAAAGATTACCCCTGGGTTTGTCCGGCCAGTTCAGTCTGCCGCACCTCACTTCGGCTTCCAGCTTCAATCCCAGCATTTGAAAAAATGCCCCTGTCATGTTTGCAATTTTTCTGCTCCAGTTTTTTCATAACAAAAAAAGAGGGGACTCCCGCCCCTCTTTACGCCAATTTGGTAAACAGAATCATTATTCAAGCAGCTCGGATAATGCTCAAGCAGCTTTATTTGAGGTTCGTTTAATATCGACCCAACCGGTGCTTTTGTTAAAACTACCCTCAAACAGAATCATTTCCGGGAAATCATCCAGGGAATTATAGTCTCTAATTTTTAGAATACTAATAACGGCATCTTTGGGATCGAAGATCCTTATGTCAAGAATCTGTTTTTCTACTGTAGGCTGCACGACCCCCTTCAAGGACCAAACCCAATCCGGATCCAGTTTTAACTGCGCAACCAAATGCATTCCAACTTGAGTCGGCAAATCTTTGGGTTTCGGTAATTTTGAAGATGGTTGGCTTAAACGCTGGTCGTTTCTTTTCTCAGTTTTCCAGAATTTCCAGTTCATCAGTCTCCTCTCTTTTTTTCCTTTTGATGTCTTGGCAAAAGAGAGGGGAATCTCCCCTCTCTTCTCTTAATTTAAAATTCTATTCTTCAATAATTTCGAAGGATGAAATAGTTATGATTTTTGTCCCATCAGCCTCCATTACTGTTCCTTTTACTGAAACTTTACGACCCACCATCTCCATGACTTCATTTCCCTCATCATTTTCGGCAATATCGTAGGTCATGCCCTCATCATCGACCAGCTGGCCGTCATCGTTAACGACGCCCGAGACGCTGACTTCCGATTGGCCTACTGCAATTCCTGATAGAAAGACGGTTAGACCGACAATCAAAATTCCTAATAAAATCTTTTTCATGTTTTTATTCATTTTGTGTGCCTCCATTTTTCAAGTTGTTGAAGCTGCCTTCAAAGACAAATTTTTTGATGTGCCAGACTTGGTTTTCGGTTTGCTGAATTTTTTGACTTTGATAATCCTCCTACCCCTTTTGGTTTGTAAGATTCCACTTATCACTACCTCTTGCCTTAACAGTGGTTTTAATATGGCGACCTGGTCTTTATCGGTAATCAGATACTCCTTTTCATCGCGTGTGGCGATGGCCAGGTCAACCACGTTGCCTTTCTCATCCCAATTGGCTGGGATGATGATACCCTCGATACAAATCATCATGGCTTTCCTTTTTCCATTTGCAGCTGGATTTTTAATAGGTTGCTGGCATAGTTTTACAGCAACCATCGTGCCAATTTCATAACCTACTTATATTATGTTAAATATTCAATTTGTCCGAATTGCAATGGGAACTACAAGTTCCCATATTCCTAAATAGGGAAGGTGAGAAA
>JASFIU010000382.1:0-4964 GCA_050122495.1 Desulfobacterales bacterium
CGATTACCTCTTTGTATCGGGTGCCCAACGTTCGCTATGAAGCCAAATGTGTCTATACCAACAATACCTATGCCCAGGCGATGCGGGGTTACGGGAACCCCCAGGCAACCTTTGCAATTGAAAGCACCATGGATATGCTGGCCGAATCCGCCGACATCGATCCCATCGAATTTCGACGCCTGAATGCCAACCAGTCCGGCGATGTGTCCACCCAGGGACTGCGGATTACAACCTGTGGGCTGGAGCAATGCATGGATTCGGTAAAGTCACAGCTTGAATGGAATCAGCCCAAAAAGGAAGGCGAAGGGGTCGGTATGGCATCTCTGATTCACGTCGGCGGTGGCGCCCGGGTTTATAAATCAGATGGCTGCGGAACCATCATTAAAATGGACGACTTTGCCAAGATCGATCTATTCACCGGTGCGACGGATATGGGCCAGGGGTCCGACACGGTCATCGCTCAAATCGTCGCCGAAGAGCTCGGCCTGGAAGTGGACGATATTCATGTGATTCACACCGATACCGACGTGTGTCCCTGGGATGTCGGAGCGCATGCCAGCCGAACCACTTTTGTTGCCGGCAATGCCGCCCAGGGAGCCGCCCGTAAGCTTAAAGCCCGCATCCTTGAACTGGGCGCCAAACAGCTGGAAGCACCCCTGGAAAAACTCGTTCTGCGGGATCGTCATCTGGTCCATCAGGATGACCCTGAAAAAAAACTGGAGATCGGCAAACTGCTTCGCAAGGCCCATTTCAGTCACGGCGGTCAGATGCTGATGGCTGAATATTTTTATGACCCGGCCAATGAAAATATGGGTAAAGATTTCCGCGGCAACATGTCGATGACATACACCTTTGGAACCCATGGCGTGCGGGTGAAAGTGGATCAGGAGACCGGAAAGGTTAAAATCCTGCAGTACATTGCCGCCCATGATGTCGGCAAGGCGATTAACCCGCTGCTGCTGGAAGGCCAGGTGTACGGCGGCGTGATGATGGGGGTCGGCTATTCACTAACCGAGCAGATTCTTTCCGAAAAAGGGCAGAACATGAATCCCAATTTCAGGGATTATAAGATCCTGACGGCCAAGGATGTCGTTCCGATTAAAGCACCGGTGCTGGAGACCTATGACGAAGACGGCCCCTTTGGCGCCAAGGGGATCGGTGAGCCGGGTTGTGTGCCGACCGCACCGGCCATCGCCAATGCGATTTATGATGCTGTCGGCGTGCGCATCAAGGATCTGCCCATTACACCGGAAAAGGTACTGGCCGCTTTGAGGGAAAAAAAGGGATTGGATCTATGTGGCCAGTCCGTGGACAAAGACGATGCCGCCGAATGTATTATTGAAGAATAGGGAATTTTTGAAAGAAAATCATTGATTATTGAGAGCGTGTATTTGTATCCTGGAATAAATTCTCAAATTTGCAACCCTAAAAAAGGAGGTCTTAAATGAAAAGATTACAATTTTTTCTGGTTGGGATTTTCACAGCGACTTTATTGCTTGCTGTTATGGCACCCTTACCGACTGCAGCCGAAACGGTGAAACTCAATTACGCCAATTTCCCACCGGCTCCCACATTTCCTTGCGTCCAGATGGAACGGTGGAAGACGGAAGTTGAAAAGCGCACCAACGGCATGGTGCTTGTTAATACCTTCCCCGGAGGGACGTTGCTCAACGCTAAAAATATGATGGATGGCGTTATTGCCGGCCAGGCCGATATCGGGTGCCTGTGCATGGCCTATCAACCGGGACGCTTTATTGTCACCAATGCGACCAGTTTGCCGGTAGGGATACCCAATGCCACTGCCGGCAGTCTGGTTTTGTGGGATTTATATGAAAAATACAAACCGGAAGAATTTGCCAAGGTTAAAGTTCTGACCATGTTCACGACGGCTCCCACCAACATTATGTCCAAGGTCCCGGTCCGGACATTGGTTGACATTAATGGACTTGATTTAAGGGCCTCGGGCGGGGCTGCCAAGATTTTAGCAGCATGGGGGGCAAACCCTGTGGGAATGCCGATGCCAGCGACCGTCGAAGCTCTGCAAAAAGGCGTTGTAAAAGGGCTGTATTCTTCTCTAGAGGCCATGAAAGACTTTAAATTTGCCGAGAGCTGTAAATATGTGACCCTCACCAACACGGTCATTTATCCGTTTGCCGTTGTGATGAATATGGATAAATGGAATTCACTGCCAAAGGATGTTCAAAAAGTCATGGACGACCTCAGAGTTGAGCAAGCCAAATGGACCGGAAACTATATGGATAATCATGTAAAAACGGCTGTGGAGTGGTCAAAAAATGCACAGGGAGTTGAATTCATTGAATTACAAAAGGAAGAGAAAGCTAAATGGGACGCTAAACTTGAATTTATGTCCGCCAAGTGGATAGCGGATACCAGCGCCAAAGGTTTGCCCGCCCAGGCCATCGTCAATGATATCAAGGGCCTGATCCAAAAGCATTCGAAATAGCAGTCAGTTCTGTCTAAATAAGACGGATTGCGGTTTACGAAAAACCGCAATCCGTTCCGATCTCAATTGAAGCCGGGCGCGGTTTTGCTTGTATTTATTTTGCTACCGCTAAACGGATCCGCTCAAACTTAAAATACGTCCCATCGTTACAAAAAAAGCGGTGGCTGATCCGGATAAAAATAGACGTCCGCAGCGTCCAGAGTGTCCGTTCATGATATTGGGTTCTAAGATGACTTTATTAGAGAAAATTAGCCAAATATTGAATCGAATCATGATTGTTTTTGCCGGCATTTTTCTGGCGGCCATGATCCTGATGACTTGCATGAATATTTTTTCACGGCTTTTTTGGGAACCGCTCAAAGGTACGTATGAATTGATGGGGTATTTCGGCGCACTGGTTACCGCTTTTGCTCTGGGTTATACCCAGATGAAAAAGGCCCATATTGCGGTTGATGTCCTGGCGAATAAATTCCCGCAAAAGACGCAACTCATCCTACAGGGATTTAATTGTTTGATATGCACCGTCTTTTTTTCAATTGCCGGCTGGCAAATCGGTAAATTGGCAAAAACACTGTGGCAGACCGGTGAGGTTTCCGAAACCCTCCTAATTGTTTATTATCCTTTTACCTATGGTGTTGCTTTCGGCTGTTGTTTACTAGCGCTGGTGTTGCTAGTTGAGTTTTTAAAATTGGCCTTTGCGGCCAGGGGTGTTCACTAAATGGAATTAGCAATTATCGGCATTATAGGGATTGTGGTCCTATTGATTGTTCTTTTTGTCTTTGGAATGCCGGTAGGTTTTTCCATGGCCGTGGTTGGATTCTGCGGCTTTGCTTATGTGGTGTCCTTTAGCGCCGCTTTAAACATGGTTGGTGCGGATCTGTGGACCACCTTCTCAAAATATGGTCTGACCGTCATCCCGTTATTTATTCTAATGGGATATCTTGCCTTTAATGCCGGCATCGCGGAGAGATTATACGACGCTGCCTACAAATGGATGGGACATTGGCGTGGGGGGCTGGCCATTGCCACCATTGGCGCCGATGAATTATTTGCAGCCATCTGCGGCTCCAATACAGCGACAGCTGCAACCATGGGAGCGGTTGCGCTGCCGCAGATGAAAAAATACAACTACGATACCCGACTGAGCAGCGGCACGGTGGTCACCGGTGGCACGTTGGGTACCGTGATGCCGCCCAGTGTGGTTCTCATCATCATCGGCCTTCAGACCGAGCAATCCATTGTCGAGCTTTTTCTGGCTGGCATTCTACCGGCCATCGTATTGGGATTGATGTTTGTGGCCACAATTTTTATAATGTGCCGGATTTATCCGAATTTTGGCCCGGCCGGCCCCAAATCTAGTTTTACAGAAAAATTGAAATCATTGCTTGGCGTCATTGAAGCGATAACGATATTTGTGTTGGTCATCGGCGGTTTGTACATTGGTTTTTTTACTCCGACCGAAGCCGGTGCGGTCGGGGTCTTTTTCACTTTAATCGTATCGGTTCCGGCGCGAAGGCTGACATGGAAAGGCCTTGTCCATTCCTTCGAAAATACCCTCCGGATATCATGTATGGTTTTTATGCTGGTGGCCGGTGCCATCATTTTTGGCCGTTTTCTGGCTGTAACCCGATTGCCATTTATCATTGCTGATTTTGCGGCCGGACTGCCCGTTTCATCGTATGTAATTTTGACGATTGTTTTGATCATTTATTTGATCGGTGGCTGTTTCATGGATTCATTAGGATTTCTGGTCTTAACAATTCCGATCTTTTTTCCGCTGGGAATGGCGCTTAAATTCAATCCAATCTGGTATTCAATCCTTCTCACCATGGTTACCACCATGGGCGCCATTACACCCCCGGTGGGGGTCAATATCTATGTGGTCAAAGCATTAGCGCCGGACATCAAGCTGGCGACCATTTTCAAAAGCGTCAGTTTTTTCTTGGTGGCGTGTGTGATTAGTATTATTATACTGATCTTTTTCCCGCAACTTGCCCTGGTGATACCCAATTTGCTACATTAAGTTTTTCTCACAAACGGTTGGTTGAGTTCACTTATCTGGTACTGAAACGCTATCTGGAAAAAATGCAAGGCATGTCAACGGGTGAGCTTTTTGATTTTTTTGAAATCTTCCGGCGTATCGATATCGAAAAAAAAATGGGGATTTTTTATTTCGATTTCAAGCACGCGGTCCGGGTGCGCCCTTATAATGTGGCGGGCGCCGATGTCACCTGTGATATTCATGATTTGCGGATAAAAATTCTTTCTGAAAATAGAAGGATTTCGCCTTTTGCCGTGAAAGGTGGGAACACAAATGTCTTTATCCGCAGACCAGAAGTTATCCAACAAATTATTTATGGTAGCGGCATCGACCAGAGGTTGATCGGCGAGCAAAAACATTACAGCTGGAAAGGTATTTATGACCATTGACAATCCAACCTGAAGGGAATGGCTTTGTCCTTTTTTATAATCTGGGTTGACTTCGATATGAAGCTTTGGC
>JASFIU010000383.1:0-4937 GCA_050122495.1 Desulfobacterales bacterium
CTTCAGTCAGGGGCCCGGCCGTATCGAGGTGCTGAGCGCCCACGAGCCCACCCGCGCCCATATGGCCATAAAGGTGCGTCACCTGGGCGAAGCCATGCGGGTGCTGCAAGAGAAGGGCTTTGATTTCGAACCCGTCAAGGATTTTGGCAGGGTCAAGGCCGTATTTCTCAAACAGACCGATTCGGCCGGCAACAAGGTGCACTTTTTGTACCAGGCGCTGTCCTGAACCATCGACCAAAGGAGTGACAATCATGGCGAAGGCCAAAACCAATCAAGCGTTTTTTCAATCCCCGGAAAATGCGCGTTCCCGGGCCCTGTTAAAGGGAATGGGTTACACCACCCGGGATTTAAAGCAGCCCCGCATTGGCGTGGCCAACTCCTGGGGAGAGACCAGTCCGGGCCATTTCCATTTGCGGGCGTTGGGCGACGCGGTCAAGGCTGGAATCTGGCAGGCCGGAGCCACGCCTTTTGAATTTAACAGTTTTGGGCAGTGCCCCATGGATATCGGCGGACACGGCATTCGTTACGACACCGCCACCCGCGACATCGTAGCGGCTGAAATCGAAGCCGCCGCCTACCTGCACATGTTCGACGGGATGGTGATGATATCCTCCTGCGACAAGAATGTGCCCGCCAACCTTCTGGCGGCCTGCCGGTTGGACATCCCGGTGATTATCGTTACCGGCGGATCTATGCTGGCCGGTCGCAGCGGAGAGGAGGACACGGATACAACGACTCTGGATGCCGCCTGCTGGGCATTTGGTGTCGGCGAAACGCCGATATCCAGAGAAGAGATGGATCGACTGGAGGACTCCGTCTGTCCAGGCCCGGGGTCCTGTGCGCTGCTGGGAACGGCCAATACCATGCAGTGTCTGACCGAGGCCATGGGGCTGTCATTGCCCGGTGTGGCCACAACACCGGCGGTTTCGGCGCTTAAACTGCGCCAGGCCAAACAGACCGGGCAGCAGATTGTCGAATTGATTGAAGCCGGAATCACTTCACATCAGATCATCACCCGGGAGAGTCTCAGCAACGCGATCCGGGTTTTGCATGCCATCGGCGGATCTACGAATGCGATTATTCATCTGTTGGCCATGGCCTGGGAAATGCGATTCGATCAAGATATCAACTTGGCGTTTATCGAAAAGCTGGGGCAGGAAACGCCGTGCATCGCCAATGTCAGACCGAGCGGTCCTTTCACGGTCGGTGACTTTGATGAAGCCGGCGGCATCCCGGCTGTTATGAAAAGGCTCGAAGAAATGTTGAACAAAGACGTGCTGACGGTAACAGGTCAGAGCCTGGCGGTTAACCTTGAGCCGGCGCGGGTTGCCAATCCCGCTATCATCAAACCGCTGGAAGACCCGGTTTCCGAAGGAGGCCTGGCGGTGTTGAGCGGCAGCCTGGCGCAGTCGGCAGTCGTGCGGCCCACCGTGATTGTAGATGAAATGAAACAGCACAAAGGCCCTGCCAGGGTGTTTGACGGACAGGAAGAAGCACTCGAAGCCCTGCGCGCGGGCATGGTCCAGGCCGGAGACGTCGTCATTGTACGCTTTGAGGGCCCCAGGGGTGGGCCGGGATTGACCGAGGTTTTCAAAGTCATCGGCTTCATGCGGGGGCTGGGCCTCGAATCCAAGTGCGCCCTGGTGACCGACGGCAAGATATCCGGATTCGCCAAAGGGCCGTTCATCTGCCAGGTTTCTCCGGAAGCAGCGGAAGGCGGGCCGCTGGCAGTTGTCCGCAATGGTGATATGATCGAAATGGACATCGCCAACCGCAAGCTCGATCTGTTGATTCCGGATGAAGAGCTGCAGGAACGCATCCAAAACTGGACGCCGCCGCCGCCGCGCGTGAATGACGGGTTTCTGACGGTTTACGCCCGACTGGCCAACCCGGCGACCAAAGGGGCAGGGATTAACCTGCGCATGGATTAGAACCTGATCTGAGATTTTATAATCACTTCTAGAATTATAATTCATACTTTCGGTATGAATTGGGCAGGCCCTGTCATTACAGGAGTTCACAGACAATGAATGAAAAAGTTGCCATCGTAAAAACCGCCGGCAATGATACCGCCCAATTAAGGGATGCGGTTCAGCGTTCACTGGATCTGCTCGATTCGCCGCTCAAAGATGTGGGCCCCGGTGACACGGTTGTCATCAAACCCAATATTACGGCTGACAGTATCTCCTGGCGGCAGGGAATCGTTACCAATACCCATCTGGTTCGTGCCGTCATTGAGCTTGTTGCCGATAGAAATCCGCGTGAGATCCTCATCGCCGAAGCCATTGCGATCGGGCTGGATGTCAAGAAGGCTTATTCTTTTTTAGGATACGACAAAATCGCCCGGGAGACCGGTGCACGTCTGGTCGATCTTTATGATGAAGAATTTGTTGATATTCCGATCAGGGGCTCGAATCTGCATGCCAGCATGCAAATTGCCAAAACGATTGTGGAGGCTGATTTTCTGATCAATGTGCCGGTGATGAAAACCCATGTTGCCGTCGGGATCTCGGTCTGCATGAAAAATCTGATGGGCACCATTTCCGCAGAGCAAAAAAAGAAATTTCACTTCTTTGGTATTGCCGAATCGGTCGTCGATCTGAATTCGGTGGTCAAACCGAACCTTTCCATTGCGGACGGCACGGTGGCTGGAGAAGGGGACGGGCCCATGGCCAACGAACCGGTCGAATTTCAAACCCTGTTGGTCGGAACGGACAATCGCCTCGTGGATACCGTCTGCGCTCGGGTTATGGGTTTTGAACCGGACGAAATCGAAATTCTCAAAATATGCAATGATCGATGGGGGGCACTGTATTTGGGCGACATCGAAGTTGTCGGCGAAACCATCCGTCAGGCCGCGCGGCCATTCAAGCACGCTGCCGAATGTGTCAAACCGCCCGAAGGCATTGAATGCGCCGAAGGGGGCGCCTGTGCAGCTTGCAGCGGCGTGATCGAACTGGCCCTCGCACGCGCCCGCCAGATGGATATACTCGATCAGCTCAAACCGCTGCGAATCGTTTGCGGTTCCGATTCAAGCCCCCCCGGTAAAGGCGAGAACGTTCTCGTTGTCGGAAAGTGCATTTCCCACCTTAGTGAAACCGGCAACTTTGTTCCCGGATGCCCGCCTCAGGTTTTTTTGATAACCGATGAATTACGGGAAATGGCCGGAATTGATCGGATCTTCGGCTGTAAAGACGGCTATATGTTCTAGGTCTGCAGGTTCAAGGTGTCAAGCTGAAGGCTCAAGGCTGAAAGGGGAGCAGCAGACCCGCGAAAAGTAGCGGATATCATTAAATTATTATTTTCTACAGTCCATCGAAACCCAGAGACTTTTATAGACAGTTTTTTCCGTTTTACTGAAGAAACGAGAGGTGCCAAATCATGAACCCTCGTATTACGATTCCAGATGATTATCCCCGGGCGATTTCCGGAACGGAAGTTGAGGATAGAGTCAAGGCCCTGGGGGAAGTCAAAATTTATAACAACAAGGCTGAAACTCGCGAAGCGCTTATCGACAGGATCAAAGCGTCCGAGGCGATCATCAATATCCGGGCCTATACCCATTTGGACCGAGAGGTTCTGACCTGCTGCCCGAAACTGAAGTTGATATCCATCTGGGGAACGGGCACGGACAACGTCGATTTGGAAGCAGCCCGGGAACTTGGAATCACGGTCGCCAATACGCCCGGAGCAAATGCCCTGGCTGTGGCGGAGCATACGATGGCCCTGCTCTTTTCTGTTGTGCGACAAATCCCTTACCTGGACCATGAAATCAGACAGGGGAGCTGGCCCAGGGGGGAGATGGTTCAGCTCAACAATAAGGTTTTGGGACTGCTTGGTCTAGGGGCAATCGGAAGATATGTGGCCCGGATGGCACAGGGATTCGGCATGGATGTGATCGCATGGACGTTTCATCCATCTGTGGAGCGCGCCAAGGAAAGCGGCGTACGCTTTGTTTCCAAAGCTGAATTGTTGAAAGACGCCGATGTGGTCAGCCTTCATCTGAGACTGAGCGATGAGACGCGTGAGTTTTTAAAGAAAGAAGATTTTGATTCGATGAAACCGACGGCTTTTTTCGTAAACACCGCACGCGGCGGCCTGGTTGAAAGCGACGCGCTTTACAACGCGCTCCAATCAAAAAAGATTGCCGGGGCTGCGCTGGATGTTTTCGATCAAGAACCGCTTCCCGCCGGCAATATATTGGCGACCCTGCCAAATGTCGTGCTGACCCCTCACAATGCCGGGATGACACCGGAGGCCATCATCAATGGGCTGATGATGACGGTAGACAATGTCGAGGCATTTTTAAGCGGCAAGGGAATCGATCCGGCCTGTCTGGTTGTGCGGGGGAGCCGTTGAGATATTTTTCATGAGGTATTTTTAGATAAACTTTAGTTAAAGTAAAGGAGAGAACAATGCCGGAAGATAGGAGGCGTACTTGAAATTATAACTATCTGCAGCCCCACAAATCCTCTGCACTGTCCAACAGCTGAAAATAAAACGAAGTCAATTCTCTTCGTAAAGCGACCTATCCTCCGGTTTCATCTCCTTAAGTCTTTTATCGGCCTCTTCAGGTGATACCGCTTCCAGCGTGCCGTCCGGGCGCTGGACAATGACCCCGCTTTCGGTCAGGAGCTTGTAGCGTTTTTTACGGACGTCTTTATCCGGGTGGCAGATGAGCTGGCAGTTGCCGCAGGTGAGCTCAACTTTGTCGCCGGGCATCAGGGTGTTGAAAACAGCGCAATCAGACTTGGGGCGCTTGAGGTAGGGACCGACGGCTTTGACCAGCGCGGGAAAAAATTCTTCATCTTTGTCCGGGATGGGAAATCGGGCCGGGGACCAGGTGGACCACCTGCCGGATTGGTGCAACCCGGCAAACCCGCCGCAGACGTAATCGCAGCGGCTGTGGTTGCGTTTTTTGTTGTAGGAGAAATCCA
>JASFIU010000384.1:0-4934 GCA_050122495.1 Desulfobacterales bacterium
ATGCAATCAAAAACAAGATCCAATTCTACACTTGATTTTTGACTTTATCCAGGTAACGTATAACCTTATCTCAAATTGCATATTTAAGAAAGGTCTTAAATCTTGGTCAATAAAGATGACTACAGGAAATTGGCTGCGAGCTATTTTGATTTCCTTGCCGAACGTTTTCCGGTGATGTGCGCCAGCGACGAATTCGACTTTCTCCCCAGAGCCGAGAACGCCAGCAAGCACTATGACAAACTGGATACACTGGAAGCAGATGCGATTGAGGAGACCATAGATAAGCTAAAACAATTTAAAAAGGGCTTTACGCGCGCCGATGGCGGCACCGAGGATCTTGATAATATTATCGACCTGGATTTATTGCGGGCCAACGTATCCGGTATTTTAATCGAGCTGGATATCAAACGCTCGTGGCAGTTCAATCCGCTGTTGTATTTAAAAATTGCTTTTATCGGTCTGGACCATGCCTTGATAAAACCCGCTGCGGATTCCAAAGAGGTCAGCGAAAGGGTGCTTGCGCGCCTGGGCGCTATTCCTGATATTCTGGGGCAGGGGATGGATAATATCCGCGCCGTGCCGCAAACCTATTATCAGGCTTCCCTGATGATGGCGGCGGATTGCAAAGAATATCTAGCTGAAATCGGCAAGGATGCATCAAAAACGTTTTTAAAAAATCAGGAAGGTTTGTTTGACAAAAGCCTGAAAACAGCGTTTTCCTCTCTCGAGGCTCTGGTACAGTTCTTAAAATCCAAATCCCCCCAGTTCGATCGGCGATTTGCGGTTTCTACGCTTGAAGACTCATTAAAAAACCATTTTTTATCAATGCGAACTCCGGATGAAATATTTGCGATCGCCAGGAAAGAATGGAGCGAAACTTTAGGACAACTCCAAAAGCTACAATCACAAATAGCACCGCATAAAACCTGGGATGAATTGTATCATGATTACAGGCCCGCTCAAGGCAAGGATGCCGAAATCATTGCCCTTTACAGCGAAGAGATCGAAAACTTGCGAACATTCTTTAAAGGCATCGGTTTTAATCATAAATTTCTAAACGCACCCCTGGAGATTTATGACACGCCGACTTATCTGAAATCCGTACGCGGTTCTGCCTCATTTGCGGCTGCCTTTAGCCGGGATCCACAGGAAGAGAGCTATTTTTATATTTCCAGCCGATTCCCCCAGCAGAGCGATAAGGAAGCCGACAGACACTTAGAAAAGCGTTTAAATCGTGAGTATAAAATGCTCACCGCCCATGAAACCATTCCCGGACATCATTTTTTGGATTCGATTCGAAGAAGCCTTAAAAACCCGATTCGCCGCCAGATCGAATCACCCCTCTTTTATGAAGGCTGGGCATCCTTTGCGGAATCCATGTTGATCGAATATGGTTATTTAGAGGATCCATTGGAATTACTCGTCAGTTTAAAACGAAATCTCTGGCGCTCCGCACGGTGTCAAATTGATGTTGGTCTGACCCTCAACCAGCTTACCGAAAACGATGCGGTTGATTTGTTGGAAATATGCGGGTTTGCAAAACTGGAAGCTTCAAGACAGCTGGATCGTTTTCGTTTAAATCCGGGCTATCAGCTATGCTATTGCTATGGAAGCCATGAATTTAAACAACTAAAAAAGAAATACAGCCACCGTCTCGAAGGAAAGGATTTTTATGACTTTCTTTTGGAAGGAGGAGAACTACCGTTTCACCTGATAGACAGGAGATTTGAAGTCCTTGGTAAATCCCCTTGAAAATACTTAAAGTTTAAATTTATAAAAATATATATAACTGATTGAAAATAAATTCTATTTAAAAAAATAATTAAAGATGCATTGCAGCAGGCAAAATAAAGAGCGACTCAGACATTTCGCGGCACTCTACCTTTGGATCAGCACTTGTATTTTCGTGCTTATATGCGTAGCTGCCTGTTCGACTGATCGAAAAGTAATTAAGAACCCGGAGCTTAATCACTGGGACAGCGACCGGAAAATGTACAAAAATTTGTTTCCGCCCAAATATGGATACTTAGAAGAGACCGAGTTTGACGAGATTGATTTTCGTAAACCCCATGAAAAGGGAGTCAAAGAATATTCATTTGTCACTGATCCAAAGGGAGACATTGACAGGACGAAAGGCTATAACCCGGCAGCGCATTCGGTCATTCCTGATTTTGACATCCTGTATAATCCGGCCAATGAGGTTCAGATAACCTGGATCCGGCATGCGTCTTTTTTGATTCAGCTGGGTTCAGAATACCAGATCCTTGTAGACCCCGTGATGGAGCAGTATGACGGATTGGCCGGCACCTTGGGAAAGTATAGTGAAATTGGAACTCCATATGCGGACCCACCGCTTGCAGTCAAAGATCTTCCGTTTGAAGCTGAGTCTGAAAATCCCGGGAATGCCCCGACGAATGTTGTTGCCATCTCCCATGATCATCACGATCATCTAAATTTTAAAACCCTCAAAAAGCTGCCTGAAAACACCCGTTATTATGTCCCCCTGAAGGTGGAAAAGCTATTTTCCAGTCGTTATTTAGATGTTACCGGCCTGGACTGGTTTACCAAAGATATGATCGGCGATCTTGAGATCACATTTCTGCCCGCCAATCACCGGTCGGGGCGTACCTTAAATAAGCAAAACCAAACTCTCTGGGGCGGGTGGCTTTTTGAATGGAATGATTATCGCATTTACTATGCCGGCGATACCGGTTATAGCGCTGTGTTCCGGGATATCCGGCAACGCGTGGGCGAGATCGATATATGTCTGATGCCAATTTCGGCCTGGTTTCAACGTCATTGGCACCTTGCGCCGGAGGATGCAATTGAGGCCGCCCAGGATCTGGAATGCAAAGTCCTAATTCCCTGGGGCTGGGGCACCTGGATCATGAGCTTCGAACACATTTTAGAGCCCCCCCGCAGATTGCAATATGCCTGGGACCGGAAGCAGCCTGAAAATATGGAACTGCGCATACTCAAAATGGGAGAAACCTATTCAATCGGCCCGCTTGGTGAAGAACAATGTGCGGAGGATAGCGATTAATTATGATTGCGCAAGTTCTTTATTGAGGCAACCTTTTATCAGGTTGTAATGAGGATCAAAGATATGCTGGTAGACCTAAGCCTTAACGTAACGAAATTTATCCGCAAAGAAGCAACGTACAATCTGAAAAAAGCATCTTTCGGGCATTTAGGAACGCATTTTGACGTAATGAATAAAACGTTCCCGCTATCTTATGTCAAAAGAGAAGGAATTGTATTTGATGTATCAGATATAGAAGATAGAGATATTGATTTTGGTGACGTGGATGTGTCTGCCGTCAAAGAAAATATGTTTGTTGCTTTTTATTCGGGTTTTATTGATAAAGTGCAATACGGCACAAAAGGATATTATGCCGAGCACCCGCAACTGTCTGATAGGTTAATCGATAAATTATTAGAACAAAAAATATCTATAATCGGAATCGATTTTGCCGGGGTTAGAAGAGGTAAAGAGCACACTCCAAAGGACCAGTATTGCGCAGATAAAGGTGTATTTATAGTAGAGAATCTCTGTAATTTGGAGAAAATTTTAAGGAATAAGAAACAGAATTATTTTTATGCAAATACATATCCAATAAATTTTTCAGATATGACAGGACTACCTTGTCGGGTAATCGCAGAAATCTAAAGCATAAACTGACGAAGCCATTAAGTCGTAAAACTAAGGTATGCTTATATTTGAGTTTTATACGATATCAACACTCACGGGATCCCTTATTAAAGATTGACTAAATCCCATTGATTTGTTTATAAATGCTGCTTAATGTACTCTTAACCAACACTCCACCTGGCCTGAAGCGGTTCTCTATCAGCTGAATCGAATGCTGCTGCTCTCCCAATATTTCGTTTCTGTTTACAATCGAGATACTGAGTCCTTTAGTTTGAAACCTTAACAGTGAGGTGCCCTATGGCAGATGAAGGTTTTAAGCGAAAGCTCGCCGCCATTCTCAGTGCCGACGTAGAAGGTTACAGTCGGCTTATGGATGATGATGAAGAGGCAACCGTCCGCACGCTAACCACTTACCGCACTGCAATAGCTGAACTTGTCCAAAAATTTCGAGGCCGTGTCGTAGATTCTCCCGGAGATAACATCCTGGCTGAATTTGCCAGCGTCGTGGATGCCGTAAACTGTGCGGTTGAGATTCAGCGAGAGCTTGCCAAACAGAATGCCGAGCTGCCGGATAACCGTCAAATGCAGTTCCGTATTGGCGTCAACCTCGGAGATGTCATCGAAGAGGAAGGCCGGATTTACGGTGATGGCGTCAACATTGCCGCCAGGATAGAGGGGCTTGCCGATGCGGGCGGCGTTTGTGTTTCAAGGACTGCTTACGATCACATTAGAAAGAAGCTGAGGCTAGGGTATGAATTTCTAGGGGAACATTCTGTTAAAAACATATCGGAGCCGGTGGCCGTCTATAAAGTTTTGATGGATGAAAAGGATGCCGGCAAACTGATCGGTGCAGAAAAGAAGACGCCGCAGGCAAAATTAATAGGAATAGTGGCTGCAGCAATAGTTGTCATACTTCTGGTCGTAGTGTGGCAGCTCATTAGTCAGAAGCCTGCCGAGATTAAAAAAGACATGCCGTCACCGGTTGCCTCAGAGAAATCGTCTATTGCGGTCATGCCGTTTGACAACATGAGCAGTGATCCCGATCATGAATATTTTGGTGACGGTATCAGCGAAGACTTGATCACCGATCTGTCAAAAATTCCTGATCTCCTGGTCATCTCGCGCCTTTCATCGTTTACCTACAAAGGAAAGTCTGTAAAAAGCCAGCAAATTGGAGAGGAGCTGGGCGTGCGCTATCTGCTTGAAGGCAGCGTCCGCAAAGCAAATGGTAATGTGCGAATCAACGCGCAGCTTATCGATGCCGCCACCGGCCATCACCTCT
>JASFIU010000385.1:0-4918 GCA_050122495.1 Desulfobacterales bacterium
AGATTTTTGTCTTCCGCTATACGAACGGCCGCTTCACAAAAATCGCGGAAATTCAGGGGCCCCGCCCGGACAGCATTGTCGCGATCGATATCGGCGTTGAAAGCCCGGACACGTTTATCGGTGTTGATGTCGCCGACATCAACGACAACGCAATCGCTGAAATATTTGTGACCAGCCTTGGTGAAAACAACCGGCTCGGGTCTTTTGTGCTGGAATGGAATGGAACCGAATTTAAAACCCTGACCCAGGGTGAAAACTGGTACTACCGGGCGATCAAAGTTTCCTCTGGGCCCCCCATTCTTTTGGGGCAAAAGGGGGGATTCCGGGACGTGTTTTCCGGCCCGATCTACATCCTGGGATGGGACGGTGTCCGGTATTTAGCCGAAGAAAAGCAGAGCCTGCCGCGCTGGGTGAGGGTCTTTGGTTTAACCTTCGGCGATGTGTTAAATGAAGGCCAGGATTCGGTTCTTGCGATCCGCAAGAACAGCTCCCTCAGCATACTGGACAGAGACGGCCAGGAAGCCTGGACCAGCAGCGAAACATACGGCGGCAGCAATATTTTCCTGTTGTCCCCGGCCGATATGAAAGCCAAAAAGAAGGAAGGCCGAATAGACGACCCAACCGCGTTTAAGGGGCTTTACCTCGAACAGCGGATATTCGTCGCCGACCTGGACCAGAACAAGAAAAATGAGGTGATCGTTGTAAAAAACCACGATTTCAGCCGCGGGCTTTTCCATCGATCCAGAAAATTTGTCAACGGGCATTTCGAAGCTCTGGCCTGGGACAATGTCGGACTTCGCGGCCTATGGAAGACACGCAAATTTACCGGATACATCAGCGACTATGATATCGCTGATTTGAACAACGACGGAACCGACCAGCTCGTGTTTGCGGTCATGGCCCAATCCGACAATCCTATGGCTGACCCCAAAAGCTATATCGTTTCCTGGAGCCTCCAAAAATAGAGCCTTAAAAAGCAATCGCTTCTAATCGACGTCAAGCGGCATCGGCACGTGGGCCTGCTCACGAAAAATGTTCAGCAGCTTTTTGAATTCGGGCCGAAAGCGCTCATAGTGTGAGCTATCCGCATACCGGTTGGCCCCGCTGCTTGCCAGCGGTACGATATCTTCCCGCCACAAATAGCCACGCTCAAGAAAAATTGCTTTAAGCTGATCGTTTAACATGCGGCTGGAATTGGCGCTGCCGGAATGGGCCACGAACCAGTCGCGCGGCGCAAATGTTTCCCGCTGCGCCAGCGCCGTTGAAATGGCCCGGGCCAGGTCCCGGTCCGGCGCGGCAATGCCGGTCTGGGCGTTAATGATGGCCGGATTGACGCCTGCCAGGGAGGTGGAGATAACACAGGGAAGATTGGACCGCAAAAACTCGACAATGCTGCGGCAACCATTTTCGTGCAATGAGATTTGCACGCCAATTTTGCCTTGGGCCAGATGCGCGGGTACATCCTGGCGCAGCAGGTTGTCCTTTACGGTCAAACGTGATGATAATCCGGCCGCCTCAATTTGCCGCTTGAACGCATCGACGTTTTGCCTATCACCGCGCCCGATGAAAAGCGCCGTTGTTCGACTTAAAAGCGGATGCTGTAATAATTTGAGCATGTCGGCGTGTCGTTTGCGCGGCATATCGTCAAAGGTCGCGTTGAAAATAAGATCAAACCGTTTCTTCTGCTCGAAGTCCAGGGTTTCGTCATCTTCCATAAAATCGGCATGGGCCAGCGCCGTGGTCAGAATTCCGGGCTGAGCGCGCATAAACGCGGCATCTTCCTCGCCATTCAATCCGAAAAGGGTTGGATCTGTTAGGGTCGCAAAAGGCCGCAGCCAGGCATGACGGAAGACCACACCCCAGGGCGGTTCGACGTAAAGAAAATACGAGCGGTTCAGTGCCTTGAGGAGCTCAGGATTGACAAACAGATAGGGCAGTGAAAAAATTCGCAAAACCCCTTTTTCCTCAGGCAGGCGGGGCTTTTTGAGAATCTGGAGAAAATGGCGCAGCATGTATTGCTTTTGTTTCTTTTTGTTAAGCTTTTCCTCGATCCGCTGCGCTTCAAGCTTCAAAAACGCTTTGATTTCAGGGTCGGCGCCAAAATGATGTTGGGCCCGCGTGATCCATTGCCATTGACGGGGGAAGGGCAAGCGTGCCAGAAACAGGCAGGCCTGCTTTTGGATAAAGGGATCGGTATGCTCACGGGCCGGTTTTTCGAAAAAAGAAATCCGCTTTCTGAAACCCGCATAGGGCCAATCAAGCCCCCTTTCCGCTTCCAGAAAAGGGCGTTGCCACACCAGAAGCTGAATCAAAGCGTCACAGATTTCATCCCGCAGCCGCCGGAAATGGGCCGGATCGGTCGAATCGAAAAGCGTCCGGGAATCGACTTGCTCAAAAAAATGCTCCAGGGCGCTGATATACGTCTGATGGGCAGCATTCTTCATGGCATGCGCTGAAACAACTTCTCCAGGGTGTTCAGATCCCATCGGATCCAGCTCGGCCGTCCGTGGGGGCAATGGGAAGGATTCTCGCATTCATCCAGCTGATGGAGCAACTCCCTGATTTGGGCGTCGTCAAGCTGCTGGTTGGCCCGCATGGCACCATGGCAGGCCATGATGATGCGACACTGATCCAGGGTGTTTTCCAGACCCGGTGCAGAACCCTCGGCGGCCGTTTTTTCGACGATCTCATGAATCATGGGCCTGAGGTCCTGCCCGGAGAGCAGGGCCGGCACGGCTTTGATGATAAACGTATTTTTCCCGAACGGTTCGATATCCAGCCCCAGATTCTTTAAATCGGAAAGCATTTGTTCCAGAATTTCCGCTTCCCTGAAATTTAACTCCAGGGTTTCAGGCACCAGAAGCTTCTGGGCGGCTGGAGGCTGCGCGTTGCCGCGCTGTTTGAGTTGTTCAAATAAAATGCGCTCGTGGGCCGCGTGCTGGTCGATGAGCACCAGCCCCCCTTCTGATTCACATACGATATAGAGGTTGTGCAGCTGCCCGACCACCCTTAAAGCGCTAAAGCCCGTGCTTGCAAACAACCGTTCCTGCTGTCTCGGCCTATTGTCGAAGATTTGCTTTTCTTTGTTTTTGATTCCTAAATCCAAAATGGATTCGGCAGTTTCTTTTACAGCAGGTGTAAAACTTGAAATCGACTCAAATAGCTGTGACGATTTTTGCGGTGCCGGGTCGTGCGGCCCGCTTTGCGGATGCCAATTGAGTCTATCGGTTTCATAAAGCGTCTGTGCAATGGCGCTTTTTACCGCCTCATGCACCTGGCGCGGGTTTACAAACCGAACTTCATTTTTGGTCGGATGAACGTTGACATCCACCTGATCGAAAGGGACTTTGATGAACACAACGGCGATCGGAAATTGTCCTTTAACCAGGCGTTGGGCATACCCCTGAAATACACCGTGCTGGATGCTGCGGTCGCGGACAAATCGGCCGTTTACGAAAATATAAAGTCCCCTGGATGTCCGCCGGGTCACTTTCGGAGAACTGATCCAGCCTGATATCGAAACGGCGTTGCGGTTAAATTCGATCGAACGAAGATCCGGACGCGAACCTTTGCCGAGCACATCCACCACCCGGTCTAAATGTTGAGATACCCGGGGCCAGCTCTTCACCACTTTTTGGTTGTGGATCAGCCGAAACTGAACCTCCGGATGCCCCAGGGACATTCGGGCAACGATATCGGCAATATGGCTCATTTCCGTGCCGACCGTCTTTAGAAATTTCCTTCGTGCGGGGGTATTATAGAACAGCTGCTTGACGCGAATCATGGTCCCTTGCGGAGCGCCAATCTCAGAGACATTTTTTATATTTCCGCCGTCAATGTTGATTTGGGTGCCGGCATCCGAGGCCGGGTCGCGGGTGATCAATTCAAAACGAGAGACCGCAGCAATACTGGGCAGGGCTTCACCCCGGAATCCCAGCGTACGGATGGCAAACAGGTCGTCGTCGGTGGAAATTTTACTGGTGGCGTAACGCTCGATCGCCAAAAGCGCGTCATCCCCTGACATGCCGACGCCGTTGTCGGACACCTGAATCAGGGACTGACCGCCTTTTTCCACTTCGATGATGATCCGGCTGGCTCCGGCATCCAGTGCATTTTCAACCAGTTCCTTGACCACCGAAGCCGGCCGCTCAACAACCTCACCGGCCGCGATCTTGTTGGACAGGTTTTCTGGCAGTATTTTTATTTGGGGCATAATGGTGTGTCTGATGCTATTCTTTTTTCTGTTTTATCGCATTGAAGAGGTATTCAGCATCCATAGGAGACAGGTCGAATTTCAGGCAGGCCTCTTCAATCAACGCGGCATCATTTTGTTCGGGGTTGTACTTGCGTTCTTCACTAATCCATTTGACGGCCTTTCTTAAATCTTCACGCGGAGGTTGAACAGTGGCCATAACAATATTCTCCTTCGTTAGTTGTAAGTTGTCCTTTGTCAGTTGTTAAAGGCTTTTCATCTGCCCTGTTTAAGTACAAGACCATACACCAGGTAGGGTAAGAACAAATCAACGAACGACTAACAACGGACAAAAAGCCCGATTTATAGCGCCGAGCTATAAATCGGGCTTTTTTTTGTGAAAATCGGTGGCCTGTTCAAAATTATAGGCCACCTTAAGGAGCATCTCTTCGTTAAAATGCTTCGCCATTAATTGCAAACCGACGGGATGGCCTTCGTTTGAAAACCCGCAGGGCACTGACATTCCGGGGATCCCCGCCAGGTTGGCTGAAATGGTGAAAATGTCCATTAGATACATCGTCAGCGGGTCATCGATATTTTCGCCGATTTTAAAGGCCGGGGTCGGCGCCACCGGGCATAGCAGTACATCACACGCTTCAAACGCTCGATTAAAATCTTCCATGATCAACGTCCGCACCTGTGAGGCCTTGCCATAATAAGCATCAT
>JASFIU010000386.1:0-4915 GCA_050122495.1 Desulfobacterales bacterium
CTGCTGCGTATGCACCTGCTGATGTGCAAATATTGCGCAAGGTGCCGGGAACAATTTGA
Organism: Desulfobacterales bacterium; assembly: GCA_050122495.1. Classification (GTDB taxonomy): domain Bacteria; phylum Desulfobacterota; class Desulfobacteria; order Desulfobacterales; family JAHEIW01; genus JAHEIW01. Next base: position 60 of record JASFIU010000386.1, read on the forward strand.
AGCGATCAGAGCTGCCAGCTGTTATGAGGAATTGCATGGTAAAGAGTTGGATGCTTCTCGCGGGCTTTCCCACGATGGCAAGGAGCGCTTGAAGAAATTTTTAAAGAATCATCTGACCGGCACCCCTTGAGTCAATCCAGACGCTATAAAACGATTAAAAGCAAACCAACATTTGGCATCATGACAGACGCATGTAATTTTTTAACTATAATTCTCTTAAAACGCCTCTATTGTTCTCACCGGCGGAGACATTCAGGATAATAATCCATTCAAGGCAAAGGATATTGTACAGTGGCAGACACCATTGATATTGGGAATATCAAAGATCGGGGCGGGAGACGTTCTGTTCCCGATCGACGCAAATCTTCTTCTTCAGATCATTTTCCAGAAAGACGATCGCAGCGGCACCGTCGAAGCGGCTCAGACCGAAGAAGCCTGCAAAACTTAAAAGTGAAGAAAAAAATGGAACGTCGGCGGGCCTTTAAAGAAAAGTATTCAAGCTGAAGTCCGTTGGCCGGGGCATTTTGCTAGACCCTTCTTTATTAGAACCTATTTCAATTTAGAGCGACTTGGGTAAATTTCCGTTGCCGCCAATTATGCGCTCAATCTTGCGGGTAATGGAAAGACGTTCAAAGAGCGTTTCAAGGGCTTCAACTGCTTTGCGCAATCGCTTGGGTGTTGAAGTCATCTCCAAAAACCGCTGTTTTTCCTCCAGGCTAAACCCATCGCAGGCCGCTATTAAAAAGGAAACCGATTTAGTATCCGGTTGATTTGTCAATTGGTCTTCATTATATTGCTGGGTCAGCGGGTTTATTTTTTTGAGCAGTTCAAGGCCGCTGTCGGCCAGTTTTTGGAGCGCCTCCTTATCTCTTTTTTCCTGCGGGTGATCGTCAAAATAGCCGATTTTGGCCTGCAAATAGGGTTTTTCATCAAGTAGTTCCTTTATGGCAAATCGGTTTGCGCCGCGTGTTATTATATCTAAACGGCCGTCATCATAGCGTTTCAGTATCTTTTCGATTCGGGCGGTACAGCCGATAGTCTCAAACTGTTTGCCATTGAAATACACGATGCCGAATTCTTTGCGCTGTTCGATGCACATGCGGGTCATTAGCTTATAACGCTCCTCAAATATGTGCAGCGGCAGAGACATCTGAGGCAGTAATACCAGCCCCAGGGGAAAAATCGGAATGACAGTCTCATGATGCATATACGAACTCCCGGTTGGCCGACAAAGATCCGGTATTTTTGAGATAGGTTCCAGGAAATTAGATCTTAACCACTTCAAGTTATGGCAGACGGATGAATAGTCAACCCAAAAATAAAAGAAGGCAGAACCGAAATGGCCCTGCCTTTGGTTGGGTTGTGTCCAACCCGTTTTGGGAGAAAGCTTATGCTTTCTGCATGTAGGAAAAAATACCTTTGCCAGCTTACAATCTTTTAAGTCGTTTCCGGGCCGGCACCGCCTTGAATGACTCTGAACTTTCCTTCCCGTTTTAAGCGATCAAATTCAACACCGATACCATAGTCGTATAAAACCACGGCCGCAGAGATTTCATGACACCATTTAACCATGGCGACCAGATCATCGGTGTCGAGATCGATAGCTGGTTTTTCAATTTCGATTCGCACCTGGGTGCCGGGTTGAAAGGCGACATCTGATTCGAAATAAATACCACCTGCGCTGTAGTTGTACATTCTGCCGTAAGTATAGGTTCCGGAGTCGCAATTTTCGACTTTAAGGGCGGATTCATAAACAAATCGCTGGCTGGCTCTCTGTTCATCAGGGGACATAGGACCTTTGGATGATTGGGTTTTCCAAATCCCGCCACGGCGGGATTTCACCCGCAACGATTGGGGCACTTCGCGCCCCTGTCTTTTACCGCCTGTGGCGGTAAAATCCAAGCCACCCGTTTTGCGGGTGGTCGTTGACTCGGGGTTGTTGTTTAAAAAAATTATATTTTCGGAGTGTGTCATAAAACACCTGATTTTATCTAAAGACCATCTTAAAATAGGGTGGGGGTTAAAAATCATTTTCTAAAACTGTCTCGCCGTTCGATATGGCTTCCGTCCCAGTGCCCATTTATATTCTTGCGATCGGAAGTCCGTCTTCGGGCCAGGCCGCTTCTGCGATCAAATCCTCTTCTGCGGTCGCGACCGGACCTTCTTTCGATACCGCCGTAAGGCTGGGGATTTTCCCTTCTATCGGTACCTGTTCGTGTTCCGCCCCTGTCCTTTATAATGACCACCTCTCTCTTTTTACCCAAATTTTTCCCTCCTCCTGATTTTCAGCTGCGACTCTTGAACATTACAATTTTCAGTTTTACAAAGAACACCCCTTATCCAAATCATTCCGCAGTTGGCGCTAGGCCTTCAAGCATGTTCTATCTAAAATAGCAAGCTTTATGCCAATAAAAATAGTTCGAGCGATTCAGCCATGATGGGCATTTAGCGCAATAGCTCAAAAAGATGTAGTCTTTACGTTCTAGATCTTATGAAACGGATTCCCGATTTTTGAGAAAATTATTTCACAAATAAAATATCAAGGATCTAGAATCGGCAGGCTTGAATGAAGTTTTTATGTAGCGATTGTTTGCAGGGTAAGTCGGTGGCAGGTCCCTGGTTACTTGCTCCGGGCATCTGGTCAAACCGATTCGTGTGACATTCAGAAGCCAGTCCCCAGAAGCCAATGAGTAATATCCATCGGCCAGTGGCGAACCGTGGGGAGTTTCATTTTAACAGGTTTGAGATAAAACCGGCAATTTGGCCGGCACCATTTGAGGTGTTTCTCTGAACACGCGGCAATGCCAGAAGATCGTCTATGCGGTCGATCCAATCTCCGTTATTAAATTCTGACGGCTCGATGGTAAAACCCTGCATGTTTTTTTCAATAAACTGAACCAGCGGTTCAGATTCGCGATAATGGGCCCTGGCGGAATATCCGAACGGAACGCCGGCGTGGTAAACTTCCGCAATCGTGCTGTACCCGACTTTACCGATGACGGCATCGGAGGCATTGACTAAATCGGGATGATAGAACGCCGAGTTTTCCGGCAAAAATATCAAATTATCCTGAATGGCAACAGATTGGCTGACACCCGGTGTAATAAAATGGGCAGCGGTTTGATTTTTTAACTTTTCGATAAAACCATAGTTTTTGGGAACGCCTCCGGCGGTAATCATGATGACCTTGGCGTTTTGCGTTAGGCCCAGCCTCTGGCGGATCTCACCTGATGGGATCTTAATTTTGCGACTGGCCGGTTCAGCGATAAAGTCCGCCGACGCGGGGTTACATATGGGCTGGGTTTGAATGTGATAGGTGGCCGTCGCAAAAATGGACTGCAGATATGCATTGAATTCATTTATACCGGCGTCTTCAAAACCCTGGTAGATCCAATCCCACGTAAAATTTTCAATTAAAACCGAAGGCACATCGGCTTGGCCGGCAATTAAAATGCCCATCGGGGCAATATCACAAATTACCATTTGGCTTTGCAGGTGGCTTAATTTCTCAGCTAGCGGTGTGATCTGGGCCTGATCAAATGGCAGGAAATTTTTCAGCTGCTCGACAGTTGCCGGCAGGTCTTCCTCAAAAGGATTTTTTTGAACCAGCCCGATATCGGTTAAGAGGGAATGATACTGAAAGCTGAATGTGCGGGAATGGTTAAAAAACCAGGCCGGCACGGTGGTGAAAATATCAAATCGGACCGACGACTCCATTTCCGTGATGGCTTCCATGACGCTGGCAGCGCGCGCGGCATGTCCGAACCCGTGGGGCGATATAAAAAAGGCGATGCTTTTCGGTGGGGAATCCGGTCCGTATCGAGTCCTCATTGATGCAGTGTTATGGATATCCGTATAAAACGATGCTGTCTTGGATCGAAAAGGTTATTATTGTTTGATCACAAAGTGGGCGCGTCGGTTTTTGGCCCAGGCATCTTCGTCTGAACCGGGATCCAGCGGGCGCTCTTCACCGTAGCTAACGGTAGTTAATCTGGATTCGGTAATACCCAGGTCCACCAGGAAAGACTTGGCGCTGAAGGCCCTTCTGTCGCCTAAAGCCAGGTTATACTCATTGGTGCCCCGTTCATCGCAGTGCCCCTCGATGATAACCTTTGCACGGGGGTTTTCCTTCAACCATTCTGCTTTTCGACGTAAAATGTCCTGGCCTTCCATTGACAGCCTGGCGCTGTCAAACTCAAAATGGATATCTTCATTTTCGAACATATCTCTTTCGACCCGGGTTCTTTCTATCCTTTCGCTTTCGCTCAGGCGCTCATCCTGGATCGATTCTTCCTGAATGGCAGCCTGTTTTTCCATTTCTCTTCGTCTGGCCTCCTCTTCTGCCTGCCTGCGGGCTTCCTCTTCAGACATCACGGGTTTTGAGCTGATTTCTTTTTTGCCGCACGAAGGAGCCAAAAAAGCGACGAAAATAATAAGAAAGAAGACGAGAAATGCCCAATTTTTGTTATTCATTCTGTTCTCCTTTTCTGCTTCGAAAAATTTTTGCCGAATTTTATTTAAGGATTTTTAAATCGATTAGCCAACTCATACCGCTTTTCATCATCATGTTCCGGGCGGCGGCATCGCGCCATAAGCAGGTGTACGGTTGTAGAAAAATACGTTTGAAGACCACAACATTTCTTTACAACCATATATATCCTAAAGAACCTGTATTGTCAAAATAATGAAAATATGAGGGCGGGCCGCCGCTACTACCGGATTTGGGCCTGTTGGGGTTTTCCAAGCCGGGTGATCGTTGACTCGACAATAAGGTCGATTGGATTTCTTTCAAGCGAAGCGTGCAATTTTGCGGGACCTAAAGATCAAAACGGCGGCTCATGGGGATATGAGCCGCC
>JASFIU010000387.1:0-4912 GCA_050122495.1 Desulfobacterales bacterium
TTTTGGCCGCAGTGAACCGGAATTCTCATGGGAGAAAACGGACATGGCGGAGATACTGAAAGAAAAAGCAGGCTTATAGAATTATGATTAGAAGGAGAAAGATTGCTGATGAATTATGATGTCAAGGATATCAAATATGCGAAAGACGGTGCGCTGCGGATTGAATGGGCCAACCAGAACATGCCGGTTTTAAACCGCATCCGAAAACGATTTGAAAAGCAAAAACCATTGAAAGGCATACGCCTGGGAGCCTGCCTGCACGTGACCACTGAAACCGCGTCGCTGATGCAAACCCTTAAATCCGGGGGCGCCAGAGTTGCTTTGTGTGCCTCTAACCCGCTGAGCACCCAGGATGATGTGGCCGCCTCCCTGGTTAAGCATGATAAAATTCCTGTTTTTGCCATCAAAGGCGAAAACAACCGGACCTATTACAAACACATCAATTCCGTGCTGGACACCAAGCCGCGCTTCACCATGGACGACGGCGCCGATCTGGTTTCCATCCTGCACTCTGAACGCACCGAGCTTCTGCCCGGGGTGCAGGGAGGGACGGAAGAGACAACAACCGGGATCATCCGGCTCAGAAGTATGGCTGCCGACGGCGTATTGCAATATCCGATCATTGCGGTAAATGACGCCCAGACAAAGCATTTCTTTGATAACCGCTACGGCACCGGGCAAAGTACGGTCGACGGCATCATCCGCGCGACCAACCGCCTTTTGGCCGGGACCAATTTTGTCGTTTGCGGTTATGGCTGGTGCGGCCGGGGCGTTGCCATGCGAGCCCGTGGGATGGGGGCCAAGGTGATCGTCACAGAAGTCGATCCACTGCCGGCCCTTGAAGCGGTTATGGATGGGTTTAGCGTCATGCCGATCGACCAGGCCGCCCGGGTGGGTGATTTTTTCTGCACCCTCACCGGTAATATCAACGTTATCCGCAAGGAGCACTTTGCACGGATGAAGGACGGCGCCATTGTCGCCAACTCCGGTCATTTTAATGTTGAATTAGACCTGGTGGGTCTGGAGCGCATCGCAAAATCGCGCCGGGTGATTCGGCCATTTGTTGAAGAGTTTCGACTTAAAAACGGCCGCCGGATTAACGTGCTGGGTGAGGGCCGGCTGATTAATCTGGCCGCTGCCGAAGGCCATCCATCCAGTGTCATGGATATGAGCTTTGCCAATCAGGCGCTCAGCATTGAGTTTATGGTCAAAAACAAAAAACCACTGGCCAAACAGGTTTATCCGGTTCCGAAGAAAATTGATAACCAAATTGCCAAAGAAAAATTGGCGGCAATGGGGACTAAAATCGATCGGCTCACTCCCGAACAGAAGAAGTACTTAGCCTCCTGGGACATCGGCACATAATTTCCATTTGTAAATGGAAATTATGGGGGGGAGAGGACGATGACCACGCGGCTCTCTTTGAGGAACACCAGGTGGTCTGAGGCGCTTTTTAGTTTTGAAGCATCGGCAGTACTGATGACGAGGTCGCAGCGGCTGGGCCAGTCGGTTCGGAGCGCTTTGACGATCAAGGGATGATCTGAAATCCTGGGGTCTGATTTGGCTGCTTGAATATCCGTGTAATAGGCGGCCATCCCCTGTTGTACCGCAAACTCTCGGCTGACAAAGGCCGGTCCGAAAACTTCCGCTAAATTTTCATCGAACAGTTTAGGGACTAGGGCAGGGATTGCCTCAATGCTCCTGGCATCCACCAGCAGCCCGGTATAAATATTTGATGCTCTTTCTGATGATGCCTTTGGTTTAGCGGCAACAGACTTCTCTCCGGGCTTGAGCTGTTTAATCGTTTTTATTTGCTGGACTTCCGTGGGTAAAATCAGCTGCGCGAAACCACCGTGCAAGTTCAATTGCAGAGAGACTTCGATGGAACCATCGGACATATATTTTCGCGATGTTTCAATTTCCTCCGCGTTGTAGACCATTTCCTTAATTTGGGCCATTACGGTTTTATTACGATCGGTGATATCGCCGACACTCAGTTTTGAAGCGATTTGAATTCGTTTTACCGTTTCCAAAAGGTTACGCCTGGCGTCATTTTTGGCTTCAGATAATGCCTTTGGGCTGCTGGTCTCTGATTTTGGGGCGGCTACTTTGACGGGCGCGCTGATTCCTTTGGCTCGAACAACACCTCTGGCCCATTCTATGGTGCCGGTTTCTATTTCCTCCACCAATCCGATTGATTGATCGCATAACCCGGTCGTAACCATCAGGCCCAGCAGGGCAAAGGCAAAGGCAAAGGCAAATATGGCTTTATGTTTGTTCATTTGTTCGATGACATCTAAGATTTAAATAAATTTCAGCAATTTCCAAAAACTAGGCGCGGCCGCCACTCCACTTAAGCTTGCTTTTGAGAATATCAAAATATTGCCGATCCGGTAGTGTAATCAAGTGAATCGGATGGGGCCCTTTTTGAATGAAAATTTCATCGCGATCATCTATTTCAAACCCTTTTTGCCCGTCGAAAGTTGAGATGATATCCGAAGACCCTTTTGCCAGCCGGATTTTGATGTTTGCTGTTTCCGGCACAATCAAGGGACGGTTTGTCAGAGTGAATGGGCAGATCGGGGTTAAAATGATCCCCGGCACGGCCGGATGAATGATGGGACCGCCGGCGGCTAGTGAATAGGCCGTCGATCCGGTGGGGGTTGCGATAATTAACCCGTCGGCGCTATAAGTGGTCAGATAGTGGTCGTCGATATAAGTTTCAATGTGGGCCAGTCTGGCTAACGCGCCCCTGTTGATGACAATGTCATTCAGAACGGTTTCGCGGGTCAGCATTTCGTCCTGCCGCATCACGGTGACCGAGAGACGCATCCGGGGTCTGAGGATAAAATCGCCCTTTAAGACCATTTCGGCGGCGGCATACAGGCTTTCCTCTGCAATTTCGGCCAGAAACCCAACCTCCCCAAATTTGACGCCCAGGATGGGAATATTCTGATCTCCAATCCATCGAACCGCACTTAAAAAGGTGCCGTCTCCTCCCAATACAAAAACGCAAAACAGATCCGGGGGCGCCTGGGGCAGGTTACGATCGGTATTCTTTTTTCCCGGAGTGGCGGATTCTTTTCGAACCACCTCCATTTTGTTGGAGCGTAACCATTTTTCAAGCTCATCGGCCTTGCGTTTCGCTTTGGCATCTGATTTTACGATCAGTCCAATTTTTTTCAAAACAGCAGGTATTCTCCTTTAATTTTTAGAACATTACCTTAATTTTGCACGAGTTGGAGGCTTTCATCAGCAAGGCACTTAAGGCTGAGGCTATAGTGCACTATGCCTCAGCCTTAATAACGCAGCAGATGGAAGCCTCCGGCTCGCCCATCGGGTGAAAAGTAATGAGATAAAATGACTTCCATCCATTAAACATAAGCCCAACGTCTCATTAATTTTCATGCAAGATTCAGGTGTTAATGTGTTACTCTTACAAATATCTTACGAAAACAGCAAGATATTTTTAGTCGCGAGAAATCCCAAAACGTATTCGAACCGGCAGATCTTTTTTTATTTTTGTTGACAGAATAAAAACCACTAGCGCATGGATAGGGTAGTTAGAACTTGTCTCAAAAATGCATCCAACACCCAATAGCTTCATTGTGAGCCGCGTTAAAATGCTCGCACGACCCTGGGCGCTCATCGAAGGTGATAGCTTAACCGAAATTCGAAAGCAGAAACATATGGGTTGGGCAAAGTTATAGAGGTGAACTGATGTCCCTTGCGGCCCGATCCAGGGGTTTAGCGGTTACGGTTATCGATGGCGGGGTCAGGGACAAGGACGCGATTGCCGGGTTGGGTTATCCGGTATTTTCTCGAACCATCATTCCGGTCGGAACCCACAAGTCGAATCTAGGCTCTATCTGTAAACCCGTATCCTGCGATGGCGTACCCATTTGCCCGGGGGACATCATTGTTGGTGATTCTGATGGGGTGGTGGTGGTGCCTTTGGACCAGGCAGACTCGGTATTTGAAAAGGCCAAAGCCATTTTAGGCAAAGAGGATCAGATACGCAAAAGAATGGAAAAGGGCGAGTTAATCTTTGAATCCTGGGATTAGAGAAATACTTCCAGGATTAATGCAAAACACCTTTTCTCATCTCCGGTGCAAGCCCGAAATCATCCGCCTGAAACAACAGGCATGATCATCACCTTGTCGCCATTTTGTATGACGCTATTTAATGTGCTCCGTTCATGGTTAATGAGCACAATACAGCGGTCTTCGGATAATTCGACCTCAAGCATGTTTTTTAATTTCATCGGCTGCTCTAAAGAAACCTTCATTTCCCGGGCACCCATTTTTTCCGCTATAAAACCGATGAATTTAACTTCTACCATTTTGCTTTAATTCCTCAGCGACGTCTTCCAATCTCAGTTTTTCTAATGTTTCCATTTTAGGGACGCCGTTTTCATCCCATCCTCTCAATTCATAATACCAGGATAGCATCTGCTCGTACCGGGACTTGTCGAGTGTGGCGCCTTTGAGCTCCCCTTGGCGAAAGGGTTCTAAAAACCACCTTGCAGGAGGTATATCCATTTCTTTTGTCCAATCGTCTTTTTCCCGAACCCAATACGCTCGCATCAGGGCATAAAACCTATCGCCCAGCTCGTCAATCTTCTCGGGTGTGAAGTCCAATCCGCTGGCAGCCTTCAGGAATTTCGGATACCAATCGAGCCCGAAACCGAGCTCAACCCAAAGCAGCCGACAAACCGTTAGGGCCTCGAACCACCCTCCGCGGTAGCGCTGAAGTTCAATCACCTTGCGGGCCTTCTCTTTATTATTCGATGATTTATTTCCGATTTCCCAGGCAGGCAGGAAGGCATCTTTGTGATGGGCGCCGATGGGCGATGTGCCGTAGGCCAGTGCCATTGCGGGCAGAGCCTGGCATGTATAGGCTGAAATCTCC
>JASFIU010000388.1:0-4906 GCA_050122495.1 Desulfobacterales bacterium
CGGCGCCACCCGCTACAACTTTCTCGGGAATGCGACCGGTCGCATCACCATCATTGGGGGGCCCGGACAAATTACCGGCCGGCGGATCGATCTCTGGGCGGCCGATCTGATCCCCACGATGCTCTCTACGAGCTGGCAAAGAGAAAATGTAACCGAAACCAACTGTATGGTGGCTCACATCGAGTTTAAAGAGGGTCTGGCGGAGATTGAGGATTTGCTACTCGACACCCAGCGCATGACGATTGCCGCCAGCGGGGTAATTAACCTGGAAACTGAAGCCCTCAATCTGGTGATTGCACCCAGACCCAAGCGGCCGAGTCTGGTCAGCCTTGCCAATCCCGTCCGAATCGAGGGCACCCTGGCCGAGCCCGATGTATCCGTCACCCGCATTCCCAGGGGGAGTCGGCTCGCCGCGGGCACCGGTGCGGGTATACTTGCGGGGCTGATTAATCCCGTTTTCTTGATCTTTGCCCTGAGCGACACCGGCACCGGCCAGGCCAACCCCTGTGACGCTGCCGTTGCACACGCCCGCGAAGCTGCCGGGATCGAGCCGTTAACCGATCATAACGATTTTCAGACAAACCCGGTAAGATGAAATGCCACAAAACGTACCACCGTTAGAAAAGTTAGTGGGCGTTATGTTTGAGGTGTCAGGGTCCTCGAGACCGGTTTGCTGCTCCTGATTACGGGTTGTTGGTCTCTTGTACGGCTTCCGGGCTGTTAGCCTCCTGACCGGCCAACCGCAAGAAGCCAATAGCCATGGTGTTATTTATCTTTTCAATTGATCCATAATGATGGGCACCGCCGGCGGGATGCGCCGGCTGCCACTGGTGATATTGCGAATCATCGACAGGTGGTTGCCGTCGACAGTCCGGTGGGGCACCCCTTCCAGCCGGGTGGATTCAACCGTCACCAGACCGTCCCCCAATCCATGGGTCAGGGCAATCATATTTTTACCGAACTCGTCCAGCCATTTTTGTTTATCATCCGACACGTTTTCACGGAGGTTGCCCACCCAGCGGTTAATGTCCTTTTCGCTCCAGGGGCTGGTTATACCGGCGATAATCAGCATATCGATTCCGGCCGGATGCGGCCTTGCGTTTAACTCGGTTAAAAACCGGCTTCCCGGCAGCAGGTCGATTTTAGCCTCACCGGCGCCGTCAAGAATTCCCCCCAACCAGTTTGCCTCGCCTTTTGTCAACCGGGCCAGCTGATCGCGCATTTCAGTAAACACCCGCAAACGCGCCAGCTGCGATCCGTGGTTGGGCGTCCCCACCATAATCAGGGTGGTAACTGCGGGAACCTGTCGGTTGGCTTCAGATGGGGAATATTTTATTTCGGGGCTGGTGAGCATTTCCCGTGAAACCAGTCCGCCCATGCTGTGAGCCACTATGGAAATGCGATCGATGCCCTGCTGTTTGAGCCCCTGCAGGGCCTCGAAAAACAACCGGGCCGACTCGACAACCGGCTGGTCATTGGGATATTGCATCAGCCACACATTGAATTCATTTTTTACCAGTTCCGGCGCCAGGTTCTGCCATACCTGGCCGGGGTCGTCCAGACCATGAACCAGAACGACGGATGTTCGGCCCGGAGCCAGCCCACCGGGTGTTTCCCGATCCCCTTCAAAAATAAACAACCCGAATGTTTTCGATAATTCAGACGCCTGTTCCGGAAATTTTTCTTTGACGGTTTCCCGCAGTTGACGGCGCAGCTCTTTTTCTTCTTCCCGATAGATATTTGTAAGCAGCTGCCACAATCCCGCCAGCAAAATGGCCAGGCAGACGACCCACAGCCAGCGGCGACGTCTGATTGACTTCAATAAGGCCTGTCGATCCATTCAAAAAATTCTTATGATTTCAACATGATGGGTAAAAGAAAGCAATTGATAAAGGTCTCATTTTGCATTCATTTGAAGGCTTTTTGTTGCCCGACTTCACCGGATTGGCTATCCGCTCCGACCCAATCCGGATTGATCCCTGCCAGCACCTTTCGCAGGCGTTCAACGAAATAGTGGATATGTGTCATGGTTATCCTTTATCAACTGGCTTGGCAGTTGGCTTGGCCGTATAAATCCGCCTGACTTCTGTGTTATCCCCCATCAGCCGCGCGTCTTAATAAACGTTTGTGTAACCCGGCCCTCAGATCAGAATCGACACAAAGGCAAACACGCCGATCAGCAACAGCAGAGAGGCGACGATCAGCGCCAGGGCGCGGGACGGACGATAGATATACTGCTCATCTTCAATCTTTTTTAACGTTTGCCGGTGCTAGATAACGGCGGCGAACAGGCCCAGAACGCCCAGGGCGATCAATGCCTCGCCAACAATCTGAGCGCTGTGGAGAGGGTCTGTGACCCGTTCCGGATTGGCTTTTTCCAGTGCATCGTAGAGTTTGCCGACGCCGAACCCAAAGCCGATCATGGCGAGGGCCGTGCGAATCCAGGCCATGATTGTCCGGTCGGCAGCCGCCCGATTCCGTTCACGGGCGAGTTCATTAGTGATACTTATTTTTTTTGTTTCTCGCTCATTTAAGCCTCCCGGTCCTGTCAAAGCTCCGATGGCTCGGGACGTTCAATGCCCACAATCAGGTTTCTCAACATCAATACGATTCTTTCACTGTCTGAGAGTGCTCGCCATTCTTCGATGAAACGACGTACGTCTCGCGGGTAATCCGTGATGATGTTGTCCACCCCCCGCTCGATCATCGAAATGATGTTATTGAAATCATTAACCGTCCACACATGAACGGCTCTGCCATGGCGGTGCAGCTGCCTCACCAGCCGCGCCGTAGCCTGGGCCGCGCTAATGCTTAGAAAATCCGCTTCCATCCGGGACAGGTCACCGGCTGCCTTGAATACGATGAAACCGGTGGTTAGCTCCGGAAAGGACTGTTTGACTTCCGTCACCGCTGAAAAATTCAATGAACTGACCACACAATCAGAAGAAAAACGATTTTGCCGGATAATGTTTACGACTTTCTCCGTAAGTGTGGGATCCGGCCATGTGTACTTGAGTTCAATGTTCAGTTTGATGCGACCCCGGGTAAGATCGATGATTTCTTGAAGCGTGGGTATGCGTTCGCTGCTGAATTCCGGTGCAAACCAGCTTCCGACATCGATGTCTTTCAGCTCGGAATAGTTGATATCCCGCAGCCTGCGGTTAAGGGATGCCACCCTCATGAAATCGTCATCATGAAAAAGGACCACAATCCCATCGGCGGTGGTCTGGACATCGATTTCGGCAAAGTCGGCGCCTTCGGCAATGGCATGCCGAACTGCGCTCAGGGTGTTCTCCGGCGCTTTGACTTTGGTGCCGCGGTGACCCGTAATCTCAACCGTGCGCTTGATATTGAAGCTTTGCAGAAAAGCGGCTCCGGCCAAAACTCCTATAATTAAAACCAATCCGGCAATCCCCCAGGCGATCCTGTTTACGGCTATGGGTGAGAGTATTTTGGCCGTTGTGACCGGTGTGCTCAGGCTTGGCTCGCCATCGATTGTCTCAAGGTAAAAATCGGCCATGATAATGACGTGCATGATCTTACCGATGACCAGACAGACGATATCCAGGAGCGTCATGAGCACCAGGGTTATGATCACGATGGGAACCACGATTTTCAGGGTCTGGCCCATATGATCGAGCAGCTGAGCGGCAGAAAACCGCACCAGCCAGGTCATGGCCAAAGACGATATGAATACAACCACCCACCAGACCGCAAACGGAACAGCGAATTGCCGAAACCGCCCCCCTGTCTGCTTCCAGCTTTTTCTCAACGCCTCCAAAGGCGTGGCTTGCTCAACAACCAGGATCGGAATGGAAAACAGCCATCGGATATACAACCAGGCAGCCAGCAGAAGGTAGGCCGCTGATAACGCGCCCGCGATTATCAGGGCAATCCAAAAGCTCACCGGCTTGACGTTAACGTAGAAGTATATATCGAATTCCAGCAGCAGCCAGTAAACCAGCCCAATTCCTAAAAGAAAGGGGATACTGGCCACCAAATAGGCCCCGGCCTGGAGCAATCCGAGGCGAATCAAGGCCGGAAAATGCGCTATTTGTTCCCAAAGAACCTGGCTGACGGCAATTTTCTTTTTGGAGGCGGCCCTGACAGAGATAATCAACAATCCCACCTGCTCGGCAAACCAGAAGGTGAGGACAAAGCCAATACTGAAAATGAGGAAAAGAATACCCTGGGAGGAAAGGAAGAAGGCCACCAGATCGTTGTCTGTGACTGCATATTGGCCGCTGGCAGCCACCAGTCGATTGAGTAACCAGCCGGATGCCGGCGCAAAAGATACCAGGAATATCAGGGTTGACCAGAATTCAAAGGCAATTGCGGGTTTGAAAGCAAATTTGAGGCGTTCAATCGCGTTGCGGTATCGACCCAAAGGCATCTATCAAAATCCTATCCGTCTTTTTAGCATTTGTACGGGTAAAAATGATGATAGCAATACCCCTGCGGATCCCCCCACTTCATCTCTGTATCGATGAGACACTGCCCGATCATCTCTTTGGCGACTTCTTCATAATCCGGTCGCTGCTCCTCTTTATTCTTACAGTCCAGGCAAATCGTCTGATGATCATAGATCGATAAAATTCTTTGATCATCCGCTCCCATTTTTTTGTCGCATCGGGTGCATTCCGTCGCGCATGTCAGTTGTTCCGCCCACTCGTCCGCCATTTTGATATCCTCCTGTAATTGGTAGTGCCTAAAAAATGAATAAAATTTTTTATAAAAAAAATCAACCTCGCTATTTTTTTATGTCATTGACCAGGTCTTTTATAATAGTAACGACATTACGTCCCCTTTCACGTGCAATTCGATGGGCTTCCTGCACAATTTTGGCTGCCTGCAGCTTGAGCTCGGTGTCATTCGGAACCGGCTGTTCCAATCTCTGGTACTGCCA
>JASFIU010000389.1:0-4899 GCA_050122495.1 Desulfobacterales bacterium
CGGCAAATACGAGATCGACTCTGAGTCTGGCGTTGGCTTGAATCATCAGGTAACCGAGTCCCTGCTGGGCGCCAACCCATTCACCGATCACCGCCCCGATGGTGGCAACGGAAACGCCGACTTTAAGTCCGGCAAAAAAATGAGGCAATGCCCATTTCCAATACAGCAGGCGCATGGACTTCCAGAATCCGGCTCCCATCAGATGAAAAAGAATCCGATATTCTTGGTCACAGCTTTTAAATCCTTCCAGCAAATTTACCGTGATCGGGAAAAAAATGATGATGGCAGCCATCAGCACCTTGCTGGCGATACCATAACCCAGCCACACAACCAATAAAGGCGCAATCGCAAAAACCGGAACCGCTTGAGAGGCCACCAAAAATGGTGCAAGCGTATTTTCCACCGAAGGATGGGCAAACATCACAACCGAAAGGGGTACGGCAACCGCCAGTGAAATAAAAATCCCGATCAACACTTCCAATGCCGTCGTGCCGGCATGCGGAAGCAGGAGGCTGGCCTGGGATGCTGCAACGTGAATGATTTGTGTCGGCATGGGCAGAATAAAATCGGGGATCGCAAAGCCCCTGCAGGCCATTTCCCACGAAGCCAGGATTGTAAGCGCTCCTGCAAATGCAATTAGCCTAGAGATTTTCATCTTTCAACTCATCCTGTAACCGGCTAAGCACGTGTTCCTTGATTTCAATTAACTCCGGATCATTCAAACGACGGGGTTTAGCTCCGTCCAGACTAAAGTGCTCCAAAATTCGCATAGGCAATTGACCCAAGACCAACACTTCGTCTGCGAGCATAAGGGCCTCATCAATATTATGGGTGATCATTAAAATGCTCTTATTGAATTCGCTTTGCAGCAAAAGAAGTAAAGACTGCAAGCTGCTACGGGTGATCGCATCAAGCGCTGAAAGCGGTTCGTCCAGCAAAACGAGTTCATGCTCGAACATCAGGGTGCGCACCAGGGCACAGCGCTGGCGCATGCCCCCGGAAGTTTCTGCAGGCAGGTAATTTTCAAAACCTTCCAATCCCAGCCGTTTAAAGAGACTCCGTGCTTTTGTGCTGGAGGAAGTCATATCCGAGCCGGCAATCGTCGCCGGAAGCAGGGCATTATCGAGTAAAGAAAACCAGGGAAGTAATAGATCCTTTTGCTGCATATAAGCAGCCTCTTTTCCCAAATGCGGCAAGCTTTTTCCAAGCCAGGAAATTTTTCCGGATTCTAGCGGCAAAACTCCGGTAAGGATGTTAAAAAGAGTGCTTTTACCGCAACCGGATGGACCGATTAAAATTGTAAAGCCACTCCGGGGGACAGTCAGGTTGAAATTTTCCAATACAACGAGGTCGCCGAAATGTTTGCACAGACCTGAAACTTTCAGCATTGTGAGGTTCCTCCGAAGCGGAACTTTGCCGGAGGATGAGGAAGGCATTCCAAGTTTACCATATCAGCTTCCCTACGCCGGCATGATCCGGATCAGGTTCCAGGGGTCGAGGCACCATGCCTCCTCTCAGCCGAATTATTTGGGCTCCCCCAGTGACTTTGGTCTAATTGCTACCATTAAACTACCGAATTGTCAATTTATTACCCGATTATCATGATCCTCACGCAAAGACGCAAAGGCGCCAAGGGTTTTTTATTTAAATTATTTTTGTTTGCGGCTTAGCGGCTTTGCGTGAGTAATCACAAAATGCATTATTCCGCTTTTCAGCTTTCGGCATCAAGTCTGCGGAGGCGGGCTTCAAATTGGGCGTTGTGCGCATCCAGATCGCGGGTTAAATCGTCCAGTTCTTCAAATAGCCGATCGATTGTCTGTTGCCTGGCATGCAGGGCCTGTGAAATCTCAGCGATCCGGGATCCATCCTGATCCTGGGCGGCCTTCTGCATGGATAGATTCAGGCGTTCGAGTTCGGCTTCTTCATTTTCCATCTGCGTTTCTACCCGGGTGATGCGCTCCTGGAGCGGTTTTAAAATACGGGATCGCTCGGAAATAATTTCTGATCTTTGACGTCGCAATTCCTTTTTTGTTCTTTTTGCAGCTGCGGCTGCATTCAGGTTCCGTTGACGGTCCCTGCCGGCCGTCATATTTTCATCCTGCCAGCCGCCCTTGTCCAGAAAGCGCTGATAACTGCCATCAAAAACCTCGATGCGGTCATTCTGAAATATGATCAGCCTTTGGGCAAGCGCGTGTAAAAACATCTCGTTATGGGTCACCATAATCACCGTGCCGTCAAAATTATCAATTGCCGCCAGCAGGGCATCGCTGGACTCCATATCGAGATGATTGGTGGGCTCATCCAGCAACAGGAGATTCACCGGGGTCACCAGAAGTTTGGCCAGCATCACCCGGCTTTTTTCACCACCGGAAAGAACGCTGATCTTCTTTAGCGCATCATCTCCCGAGAACATCATCGCCCCGCAGACGTTGCGGGCATGCTGCAGATCACCGTCCGGGTTTGAAAAGACAATTTCATCCAGTACACTGTGGTGATCAACCAGCGTTTTGACGCTACCCTGCTCAAAAAAGCCTTTTTTGACCGCCGGATGGTAGCTGATTTCACCGGTCTGGGGCGCGGTTTCACCGCTGAGCAGTTTCAGCAGGGTTGATTTGCCTTTCCCGTTGGGGCCGACCACACAAATGCGCTCCCCCGCCGCCACGGTGATGTTAAAATCGCGAATCAGAGGAAACTCCCGCGCATAGGAGAAATTCAAATTCTTTGCGCCGAACACATGTTTGGCATGAAACGGACAACTGTTGAACGAAAAATCCAATATTTTCAACTTTTCAAGTTTTTGCTTTTTTTCCATTTTCTGAAGGGTTTTGGTGCGGGATTGCACCAAATTGGCCTGTCTGGCTTTGGCTCTGAAACGCGTAATGAACTGTTCGATTTCTTTGCGCCGCCGTTCATCCTTTATGCGGGTCTTCTCATACACTTCTTCATCCATGGCAATTTGGTCGTAATACTTGGCCGTGTCGCCTTCGATTTTACGCACCATGAGGCGATGAATTCCCATGGTGTGGGAGACAATTTTGTCCATAAAACTTCGATCATGGGTGATCAGCATGACTTCATGGGGCCAGCTCCGCAGAAATTGCTCGATCCAGCGAATGGAGGTGATATCCAGGAAATTGGTAGGTTCATCCAGGAGCAAAAGGTCCGGTTCGGCTACCAACGCTTTGGCCAGATTCAGGCGGACCTGATACCCTCCCGAAAACGCCCGCGGAGGTCGCTGGAAATCCGCCTGGCTGAAACCGAGCCCGGCAAGGATCTTTTCAGCTTTCCAGTGGTGATTTTTGTCAGCCGCCGGTAGCGCTGTAATCGCCTCCGTTAAAATCGTATCCTGACTGAATTCAAGACGCTGGCTAACGTAACCGATGCGATAGTTTTTGGGAATGATGATAGACCCTGAATCGTGACTTTCTTTGCCCAAAATCATCCGAAAAAGGGTCGTTTTCCCGTGGCCGTTACGGCCTACAATGCCCAGGCGCTCTCTTTCATTGAGGGCAAAGTTTAGGCCTTCAAACAGGATCAGATCGCCATAGCTTTTGTATAGGTTCTCGACTCGAATCATGATTGGAAAAAGTAATATTAGGTTGTCCGGTTTCCCGCTGAGCCCGTAAAAAAATCAGACAAAGATCGTTATTTTAACCGGTTCAACCGGCAAACGGGCTCAACGGGCTAAACCGTTACCCTTTTTTGTTATGAGCGTCAATGGTCAATCGCCGTGTTTCTTGAAACCCGACGCACATTTTGCTATGATTCGGTGCAAAATTGAGGTAGTAACTGCCCCGCTGCCGGAACCCCAGAAACCATTCTATCACCAGGATCTTTTGCATGGATCTGTTTGTTGCGTTCAAAAGCCCGCTGATTTCCCTCGGCCGTTATACCATCGACGCCATTATGGATCTGGGCAGAATTGCCCTGTTTTTTTCGAAAGGCTTTGTGCTCATCTTTACGCGGCCGCTGCAATTCAACAAGATCTTACAGCAGGTTTATTTTATCGGCATGAAGTCGATTTTTGTGGTTTGCCTGACCGGGGCATTTACCGGCATGGTTCTGGGACTTCAGGGCTATTACCTGCTGGTCAAGTATGGTTCCACCGGCGTTTTGGGTTCGGCCGTCGCATTATCTCTGATACGCGAAATGGGACCGGTGCTGACAGCCGTGATGGTGATTGCCAGAGGCGGATCTGCCATGGCTGCGGAAATTGGAATCATGCGTATTTCCGAGCAGATCGATGCGCTTGAAACCATGGACATCGATCCCATCCGATTCCTGGTCAGCCCCCGAATTGCAGCAGCCTTAATCAGCTTTCCGCTGCTGACCGCCCTTTTTGACGTGGTCGGCATTTTGGGGGGGTATTTGACCGGGTCTGTTTTGCTGGGGGTAAATCCCGAGCTGTATTTTTCAAGGGTTGAATCCAGCGTGGCGCTGATGGATGTCGCCGGCGGGTTTATAAAGTCAATCGTATTCGCGGTAATCGTCGTGTCGATTTGTTGTTTCCAGGGATACTTTACCCATACCCGCACAGAATTCGGTGCCAAGGGAGTCAGCATGTCTACCACATCGGCCGTCGTGCTTGCCTGTGTAATGATTTTAATTGCGGATTATGTGCTAACATCGTTTCTATTGTAACCTAAATTGAGCGTTTCGAATTATGGAACAACCGCTTATTGAGCTAAAAGATACGGTAAAACAGCTCGGCACCAACAGGGTTCTGGATGGTGTCAATCTCTGCATTTACCGTGGGCAGATTACCTCCATTATTGGCCAGAGCGGCGTGGGAAAGAGCGTATTGCTCAAGCACATCATCGGCCTGCTTGAACCGGATTCCGGTCAGGTGCTTTTTGAGGGAAAAGCGCTGGCCTCGATGAAAAAAATGGAGCGCAAAGC
>JASFIU010000390.1:0-4898 GCA_050122495.1 Desulfobacterales bacterium
ATGCCTAAAGTGCACTAAAGTGCCTAAAGTTATGGTGTCGCTGCGCTCTATCTTTTAAATTTAAATGATAGAATTCCTCAACTTTAGGCACTTTAGGTCACTTTTAACTTTAGTCACTTATTTTTTATGTTTCGATGGTGACTTTTAGATATAGGTCGCCGGTCGCACCCGAATCCGATCGCTGCCCCAGGCCTTTCAATCGCAGCACAGTGCCTTCCTGAATACCGGGCGGTACTTTGACGTTAAACATTCTTTTTTTGAATCCCAGTGGGATATTAACCAGTTTGCGGGTCCCTTTGGCCGCCTCATAGGGTGTAATTTCAATGAGACCGTATAAATGCCGGTCATTTCCGGAGCCTGCCGGGCGGATCACCTGGAGACGGGGCGTTTTCTTTTTGGCCGTAAATCGGCGCAGGCGTTTTGACACGCCTCTGTCCGGCAGGATGCCGAAGAGTTTTAAAAACAACATGCCGAATACAAATCCGCCGATGTGCGCCCACCAGGCAATGCCGCTTACGGCTCCATGGCTGCCGGCGGCGCTGATAAACTGCAGCAAGAACCATAAGCCGAGGAAAACAAATGCCGGAATATTGATAAAATATGGAATGAAAAAAATCGGAATGAGGGTCAGAATCTTTGATCTGGGGTGCAGAAGGAAATAAGCACCCATCACTCCGGCGATGGCACCGCTGGCACCGATTGTGGGTATATTCGAATTCAGGTTCAATATCAGGTGGGAAAGCCCGGAGGCGATTCCGCAGAGCATGTAAAATAGCGCATAGCGGATCGGCCCCAGATGATCTTCCACATTGTCACCAAAAATATAAAGCGACCACATGTTACCGAGAATGTGCCAGACACCACCATGCAAAAACATAAAGGAAATCAGTGAAAAGACTTGCTGTCCGGGGGTAAAATATTCTGCGATCTGGGGAAATGTATAGCGCGCCGGCACAAGGCCGTAAATATAGATGAACCGATTTATTTCAGCACCCTGGAGAAATTGAATGACAAACACGACAACGTTGATTCCGATAATCGTGGTGTTGACAACGGGATAATTGCGGGTGGGCGTTGTGTCACGTAAAGGTATCATAATGCGCGTTACGGGTTACGCGTTACGTGTTGTGAGTTTAATTGCAAAAATTCGAAAACACAGCTTCAACCCGCAACCCGTAACTCGCAACACGCAACTTAGGAATCAATCTCTTTGATTCTGTCCAGGTTGGACTGTAATTTTTTCTGTTTTTCCTGAAAGCTGGAATGCTTTGCTTTTACCTGTTCGACGACATCTTTGGGCGCTTTGTTGAGGAAGTTCTCATTTTCCAGCTTTTTTGAAACCACGGACAGCTCTTTCATCAGTTTATTCAATTCTTTTTCGAGCCGCTTTGACTCCTTGCTAAAATCGATGACGCCTTCTAAAGGAACAAAAACGGTAGCCCCGCCAACCACAGCAGTAGCGGAAGATTTTGGCCTTTCGGCGCTCTCAGCGACACGAAAAGCCTCCAGCTTAGCAAGACTGACAATGATATCCTTGTGCTGCTCCAATATGGTATTAATTTTCTTTTCTTTGGTTTGGACCATGGCTGCCAGACTCAAGGAAGGTGAAATATTCATTTCACCTCTGATGTTCCGTACGGCAGAGATGAGTTCGATTATCAGGTCCATATCAGATTCGGCCTTTTTTTCGCGGCGGATGTCGGCGCTGTCCTTTCGATCGGCAGGAAATATGGCCTTCATAATCGATCCCCGGGTTCCGGGCAGTTTATGCCAGATTTCTTCGGTTACAAACGGCATAAACGGATGCAGCAGCACAAGGGTGTCGTGCATGACGCGCCATAAAACGCCAAGGGTGGTCTCTTTTTTTTGCAGGCCTTCTTTTTCGTAAAGGGCCGGTTTGATCGCCTCGAGATACCAGTCACAGAATTGGTGCCAGACAAAATTGTAGATCTCGGCGGCGGCATCGTTAAAGCGGTAGCTTTCCAGCGCTTCGGCCACTGTTTGGGTAACGCGACTGAGTCGGGACAGGATCCAGCGGTCCGGAAGCGAAAGACGGTCAAAGTTGATCTTCTGGTAGGGCTGATCGATATGCATCAGGGCAAACCGGGCGGCGTTCCACAGTTTGTTCACAAAATGACGGTATCCCTCGATTCTTTTTTCCGACATCTTGACATCCCGGCCCTGGGCGGCAAAAGCCGCCAGTGTAAAGCGAAAGGCATCGGTGCCGTATCGCTCGATCACCGTTAAGGGGTCGATGACGTTTCCGGTGGACTTGCTCATTTTTTTACCGTCTTCATCTCGAACGAGCGCATGCACGTATACGTCTTTAAAGGGCACGTCTTTCATGAACTGGATGCCCATCATCATCATGCGCGCCACCCAGAAAAAAAGAATGTCAAATGCGGTCACCAGAACCGATGTGGGGTAAAACGTTTTTAAAAGGGGTGTCTTATCCGGCCAACCCATGGTGGAAAACGGCCACAGGGCCGAACTGAACCAGGTATCCAGGACGTCGGTTTCCTGCTCCAGTTTTGCGCCGCCGCATTGGGTGCATACCTGAGGCGCTTCCATGGAAACGATCACTTCGTCACAATCTGCGCATGTCCAGGCCGGTATCTGATGACCCCACCATATCTGGCGGGATATGCACCAGTCACGGATATTTTCCATCCAGTCGTAATAGGTCTTGGTCCACATATCGGGTATGATGCGGGTCTGGCCGGATTTTACTGCCTTAATTGCCTGTTGGGCCAGTGGTTTTACTTTCACAAACCATTGCCTCGAAAGATTCGGCTCCACCATAGTATGGCAGCGATAACAATGCCCGACACTGTGTTTGTAAGGTTCGATTTTCTCAAGCAGCTGTTCTTTTTCCAGGGCTTCGATGACGGCCTTGCGCGCTTCAAAGCGATCCATGCCCGCGAAGCTCCCGGCCTCAGAGGTCATTTTCCCATCGTCTCCGATCACCTTTACCGCAGGCAAATCGTGGCGCAGTCCGATTTCAAAATCATTGGGGTCGTGGGCCGGAGTTACCTTCAGACCACCGGTACCAAACGCCATATCGACATACTTGTCTTTGATGAGAGGAATTTCCCTGTTCATCAAGGGCAGAATAACGGCTTCTGATTTAAGATCGTGGTAGCGTTCATCCTCCGGATGAACGGCAACAGCCGTATCGCCCAGCATGGTTTCGGGTCGGGTCGTCGCGACTACGATGGCATCCTCACCCGCTGCAAACGGGTAGCGGATATGATACAGGTGACCATCCCTTTCCTCGTGTTCGACCTCGAGATCCGCCAGGGCTGTATGGCAGCGGTGGCACCAGTTGATGATGTAATTGTCTCGATAGATAAGCCCTTCATGGTAAAGCTCAACAAAGACCTTGCGCACCGCGCGCGACAGTCCTTCATCCATGGTAAAGCGCTCGCGCTCCCAATCACAGGAGGCGCCGAGCCGTTTTAACTGATTAATAATTTCGCCGCCGTACTTTTTACGCCATTCCCATACGGCCTCGATAAATTTTTCTCTTCCCAGGGCGTGGCGATCCGTGTCTTCGGACGCTAATTTTTTTTCGACAACGTTTTGAGTGGCGATGCCGGCGTGATCCGTCCCCGGCATCCAGAGCACATTATCTCCGCGGAGTCGTCGATAGCGGCATAGAACATCCTGCAGGGTGTTATTCAGGGCATGCCCCATATGCAAAACACCCGTAACATTCGGGGGAGGGATCACAATCGAATAGCCTTTTTGGGGACTTTTGTCTTCGGCAGCAAATAGACCTTGTTCTTCCCAGAATTGATACCAGCGTTTTTCAACCTCATGAGGCTCGTAGGATTTTTCAAGTAAATTTGAACTCATTGAAACCGCATTCCTCCTGTCCGTTTCCCAAAATAGAAAAAGGGGATTTTAGAATAATCCCCTGCTATTACCATAGTGCTGATTGAAAATATAGCTTTTTTTGTTCGTTTAAAAATGCCCTTTTGGTGTTACTTCATGAGCTTTCAGGGCTGTTATCCTCCAGTAAAATGTTTTTTAGCCTGTCGATTTCCTTGGAGACGGCTTTTTCGATCACCTCAACAACCATGGATTCAATTTTTTCTGAATAATTTTGCTGGATGATGCGTTCGATGGATGCTTCTATTTTATCGTGATCAGCATCGACGGCGACGATTTCAGGTTCCGGTGGGGCCTCTACGGATGGCGCATCATCCGCGTCTGACATTTCTTCCTCTTCAGCGATGGATTCTTCTCTTTCATCGCCATCATCATCCCATCCGGCCACCCCGATTTTCGGCAGGGTTTCCTCGGCTGCCGCGTCATCTGTAATTGCCATCTCTTCATCTTCGCTTATGGATTCTTCTATTTCATCTTCATCATCATCCCAACCGGCCATCCCGATTTCCGGCAGGGCTTCCTCGGATGGCGCCTCATCCATGATAGGAATTTTTTCATCTTCGGCGATGGATTCCTCTATTTCGTCCTCATCATCATCCCAACCGGCCATTCCGATCTCCGGCAGTTCTTCCTCGGGTGGCGCCTCATCCGTGATAGGAATTTTTTCATCTTCGGCGATGGATTCCTCTATTTCATCCTCATCATCATCCCAACCGGCCATTCCGATCTCCGGCAGTTCTTCTTCGGGTGGCGCCTCATCCGTGATAGGAATTTTTTCATCTTCGGCGATGGATTCCTCTATTTCATCCTCATCATCATCCCAACCGGCCATTCCGATTTCCGGCAGGGTTTCCCCGGATGGCTCGTCTTCGGCGATAGATTCCTCTATTTCATCCTCATCATCATCCCAGCCGGCCATTCCGATCTCCGGCAGGGTTTCCCCGGGTGACGTGCCATCCGTAATTCGAATGGGTTCATCTTCATCCTCGGTTTCGGAGTCGCCG
>JASFIU010000391.1:0-4894 GCA_050122495.1 Desulfobacterales bacterium
GCTGATAATGCCCCTTACCGGTACGCTAGCCGATGCATTCGGCATCCGAACGGTTTTGAATTGTATCGGATTCATTCCCCTGGCAGCACTCCTTCTGATACGCAATTTGCCTGAACCGGGCAAATAGATCTGAACCTTAGTTCTGACATGTTTGAGATATCAAAGGTTTTATTTTTGTCTGTTTTTAATTGACATTAAGGAAGCTATCACAAGGCCAGCCCCTATTCCTATGAGAACAGATGCAACAAACATATAGGCTGATGTTTTAAGGAATATGAATCCAACACCAATACCGATAAGTGTCGTTCCACCGATGACCCATGTACTCTTGTCGTCTTTTCTGTTTGTTTTGCTCATTTTATTTACTCGTTTTAATCGATTTCGTTAAAAACTTCGCGAGCTAAACGAAAACTATCCATAGCTGCCGGAACCCCGCAATAGATGGCTGTTTGAAGCAATACCTCCATAATTTCTTCCTTTGAGCAGCCATTATTAAATGCTGCTTTTAAGTGCAATTTCACTTCATGGGGCCGGTTTAACGCGGTTAGCATTGCCAGATTAATCAGACTCCGCATCTTGCGACTGATACCGGGCCTGGACCAAACACTTCCCCAGCAATATTCAGTTACCAGTTCCTGCAGTGGGCGGTTAAAATCATCGGCCTGGGAAATTGACTTATCCACATATTCAGCTCCCAATACTTCCCTGCGAATTTTAAGACCGATCTCAAAAAGTTCCTTATTCATCATTTTCTCCTTTCATTAATCGTGTGATATGCATGGATATCAAAGGTGAGGGCGAAAAATATATTTAATAAAAAGGAGAGGAGTTATCGCATCGATCCTGTTCCAGCAGGCACCCGAACCGCCCACACTTCACCACGAGCACAAACATTATCCCCGGAAAATAAGCTACAGGTGACGAAAGCTTTTCTTTCGTGCAACTCCCGGATACGTGCCCGCAGCTGAACCGGCTGATCAACAGGGGTGGGTTTTAGAAATTCAACTTTGAGAGAACCTGTGGCGAACCAGTAAGGCGGGTCTTCCTGTATCTCTTTCGGTTTATCTTTATAATAGGCCGCCATTGCGGTTTGAACACAGTGACAGTCAATCACGCCGGAAATAATCCCTCCGTTTAAAACATTGGGCCAACCGGCTGTGTGAAAATCTTCTGCTTTCCATGTGCAGATTGATTCCTCACCATCCCAGTAGCTTTTGATAAACAACCCATGTGGATTGTCATTCCCACACACCCAGCAAACATTGCCTTTGCAAAATAGTTCGTCCTGAAAGGCCTTCTTTTCGGCATTCATAGATCCTCCTTTGACAAATAGGGGGTTTGAAAATAACTAAAATTCAAAATAGAACTTCAATGTTATTTTAATCATGGAATTGCTGGCAGTAAGTCTCCCTGGCAAAAGGCAGAATCAAGGTTCCCAGAAGCGATAAGCCAATCATTACGATAAAGGCCAGATGATATGCATTGAGGTCATATATCCGGATTCCATTTTCTAACAATCCATCCCATTTAAAGTCAAGAACCCAGCCAATGGCCGGCTGCAAAATCATCGGTCCCATTTCCATGCCCATATTGCATACGCCTACAATTGTCCCTGCGAGGGCTGCCGGCACTGATTCCTTCACAAAAGCCATTCCAATAATGATGGCGCTGGATGCAAACCCCACTACGCTAAAAAGAAAAATGATAAGCCACAAAGGGAGGTCCTGTAAGAAAAGGATGGGTATCCAGGCAATTAAGGAGGTACAGAGGGCACAGAAATAGATTGGTTTTCTGCGTCCTGTCTTTTCAGACAGGGCACCCAAAACAGGCCCGCCGAGCGCCCAGGCGATTAAAAGGGTGGATATTAGCGTGGCACTTTTTACCGGGGTTAGATGATAATGCGTTGTTAGGTAGGGGATTCCCCACAATCCGGTAAACGTCAATAGGGGGCCAACCAGGCTGGCTGGAACGATGGAGAGAATCCATGTGTTTTTATATCGGAAAATACTGGACAAATCAGTTAGAATTGAAGCTTTAGATCTAAGATTGGAGGCATTAGTGCCTGTTGCGTAGCTGTCATAGCCTTTTTGAGATGGGTCATCTCGCACGAAAATCCAAATCGCCAGGCAGAGTAGAAGTGTTATGGCAGCGGCACCGAAAATGACCGAACGCCACCCAAAAAAATCCATTAAAAGCCTTAAAGGAACTCCGGCAGATAATGCGCCCAATACGCCGAGGCAGAGTGCTAAGCCGGTCACTACAGCAAAATGATTTGGTTTAAACCATCGGGTCGCTAATTTCAATATAGAGACCCAGGCAACCCCTATGGATGCCCCAATGATAAGTCTTCCAAAATTAGCCACCTGAATTGAAGGTGCCAATGCAAATATGATGGCTCCAAAGCTTGAAGACAGGGTCCCCGCTGTAAGTAATTTCCTGGGCCCCCAGTAATCGGCGAGAATGCCGGTAGGAATTTGCACGGCCACGTAGCTGTAATAATAAAAAGAGGAAAAATTACCGAGCGCGGCCGCTCCTATATTAAAATCCAGCATAAGTTGATCGGCCATGACGGCGGTGACCATCCTATGGAAAAAGCCCGAAAAATAGAATGCGATTCCTAAACAAAGAGTGAGCCAGGATTGATATGCGGGGGGATAGCTGTGTCGATGCATGAAAGCGTTTTATTCATCAATGATATATCTTGGGGATATTTGCCAATTACGGATCGATTATCACGTTTACATTCTGTTAAACCTTTGAATCGTCTTTTTTTATGAAATCACCCTTGCGGTCTACCAGTAGGCTTAAATTATAAGAAATTTTGAAATCCAGCTTAAAAGCGACCTGATCCTTGTGCGTAACGATGTCACCATTCGTACATTCAACTTTATCTATTTTTTCGATGCCAAGCTGGTTTTTGCAGATCGCTTTTACCTGATCCAACTGAATGTCCGATTTTACCTTCTCGACCAGGTCGGCCACAGCCTTTTCTAATAGATCCGGGTTGACGGCATTTGAATCCACAGCTAAATCCTCCTTTGATGATTTAACAGTCGGTTTTTTACCGGGAGCGGTCTTACCTGAGGTTTGTTTTTTATTTCTCTTTTTCGGCGGTTTTTTTTCGTTGCGGATCGAATCAGAAAGTTTGGTGCCTTCATCGTCGGCTTCTAATAAATTTGTGCTGGCGATGTTAAGGCCTCTTAGATCCGTTTTTTCAAAATTTGCTTTATCGAGATTGGCGCCTCCAAAGTTTGCTCCGGAAAGTTTGGCGCCTTCAAAATTCGCATTTTCCAGGTTCGCATCGATCATCTCCGAAGATGAAAGATTTGCCTCTTTAAAATTGGCGTCCCGGAGCATGGCTCTTGTAAAATTCGTTTCTTTAAGATTGGCGCCTTCAAAATTAGCGCCTTCCAGATTTGCATCGGCAAAGTTTGCGCCCATGCATTTTGAAAAACTTAAGTCGCCCTCTGAAAGGTTGGCACCCTCCAAATCGGCACCATCAAGATCTGCATCAATTAAACTGCCCTTTAAAAGGTCGGCCTGCCGGAAATTACTACCGGATAAATTGGCACCTCTTAATGATACAAAATGGAGTTTCGCAAAGGGCAAATTCGCCATTTTAAGATCGGTTTTGTCCAGCTTCCAGTTTTTAACATCAGCCAATTTCCCGACCTTCCCCAGCGATAAAACCCAGACCGAGTGCTCATTCAATATCTTTTTTATATTTTTCTTTGTTGCTTTCAAGAAATGATCTTTTCCATTTGAAGTTTTGGGGAGCCGGGTATATTTGTAGAAAAGAATTCTGCATACCTTGCCATCATTCCAATGCCACGTCAAGTTGTGAAGGGTAAAGCAACCTGATATTGAGTTTTAATAAACCCCGGACCGCCTCCTCTGAATACAAAAAATCCTACCCAATTCATTATTGGAAAAATTACTGTCAAGCTTTTACTTTTATGAGCCTTCTGATGGGTGAATTGACGCTGACTTCGATTGAATTTGATGCGTTGGCGGGTAGGGTCGGTCTTGACCTGTTTTTAAATTATCCGGTAGGGGCGGTTTGGCCTTTAGCTGGAGTTCGCCTAAAAGCTCGGTTATCATTTCGGTCCTTTGCTGTGGCGTAAGCTCGCGGTTAAGGCGGTTTGCTTTTATTTGCAGCGATTCATCCTTTTCCACGCGCTGCCAGAACGTGAGCATGGCCCCGGGGGAATACCGGGAGCGATCCAGAATCTGCATCGCGATCATGGTTGCCTCGCGTTCGTCGGCCTCACTGTATTCGCGATCGAGAGGATCCAGATCCGCAATTTCAACATAGGCCGATTTCATCCATCCGCGTCCGCCGATGGATATCATGCCATGGGAGAGCTGCATCACTGCAATGCTAGTGGCAATCTCGGCCGTGTCGAAGAGAATATTAGACCACAGGGTAAATTCCACCGGATAGGTATGACGGGCCAGGACATGTCCAATTTCACAGGCCACCACCCCCGCTATTTCATCTTCGTTTTCGACTATATCCAAAAATCCCGACCAGACAAAAACATAATTTCCATGAACGGCACGGACATCGGCAAGGTCCGGTTCCTGAAAAAGATGAATTTCCCAGGGCAGATGATCGGCCTGGGCGGCCTTGATGAGGTGGTCAAATACGTTCACCAGCGGATCGTAGCGCTCCTTTTTAGTGTCCAGTTTATGGTCATCACATAAATCTTCGAACACCTGTTTTCCGTAATTGGAATCCCGGGGCGTTACGGTATCTACTTTGGGGATTTTACCGGGTGGGATGGCATGATGTTTTACCGTGCAGGCATTGACTGAAAAAAGCACCCAGGCTGGAAAAATGATCGCAAATGCGAATCGGCATGTCAGATACTTAAGGATGCGTGATAGTATC
>JASFIU010000392.1:0-4892 GCA_050122495.1 Desulfobacterales bacterium
AGTAGAACGGAAGCTAAATTTAGTTCTTCATATTCAATTTTCTGTCATCTGTCCTCTGTCGTCTGATATCTTTTCTCTAAAGCCTGACACCTGACACCTGAAACCTGAAACGGGTTCTCCCGTTTCGAACGGGATCGGATTTATAAGGGTTCAAATTCCGATCATGATTCCTTGACCTACTGTTTTAAAAACTCCAAATGCTGGCGGATACCCCTTTCGGTATTGGGTTCATTGCTAAACAGACGTTTAATAAAACCCGGTTTGTCGTCAATCTTGGGATCCAGCTCCAGCCCTTTTTCATAATCGGCAATCGCCTCTTCGTATCGGCCCAGATGGCTATAAGCAATCGCCCGGTTGATATAGGCTTCGGCCCGGGTGGGATCGATTTCTATGGCTTTATCATAATCCTTAAGGGCCTCTTCATAACGTCCCATGACGTTAAGCGTGTCGGCGCGTCCCAGATAGCCGTCCTGATGAGTCGGATCAATATCGATGGCCCGATTGAAATCGGCAAGCGCCTCTTCGGTTCGGCCCCGGTTTAGATTGGAAGCACCGTCTAAAACAGCATCCTTAAATGGCGGCGTCCCAAAACCGCAACCGGCAAACATAACAAAAAAAATGATCAGCGTTAAAAACAGTTGTTTCATGATTTAACGGCCTGATATCCTTTGAGATAGAGTTGGATGAGGAGGCGCATGCGCCTCCTCATCCCTGGCATATCATATCAATCAGGGTTAAACGCCTGAACGTCAAACACCCGACTGTCCTCGCGAGGAGCCTTCGGCAACTACGGGCTCTTCTTCGTAAATATCGTGCTTCAAGGCCTCAAAATCTGTGGTGATGTTGGTTGACATCTCCAGCTTGTAGGCCAGGAACCACATCATGCCGATACCCAGAATCCACCAGATAAGCTGCCAGATCCAGATTGACGGCATCCCATTGGCCCATGTAGCAGGCGTCGCGGGATTACCGAAGATGGTATTACCGATCACACAGCCCGGACCGATGGCAAAGAAGAACCAGACCACAGTAATGATCCAGCCCCATTTGACCAGCGGTTTCTTTTCCGGAGACAGGGAAGCATGCTGCTGGACGAAAGCGTGCCATGTGTCCTGTTTTTCTTTCAGCTCTCCTTCAGGCTGGGTAAATACACTCACGATAATGGCGATGGGCAGGTTAAAGAGAATGCCCCAGCCGGCAGCGAAAATGGTGAGCGGGTTGTAGCCCCAGGGCAGCCCGAGATCAAACCTGAAGGTGACGAATACCGCGATCATACCGCAGATCAGACCGGCGACCACTCCCTGGCGGGTCAGGAATTTCCAGTAACAGACCGCGATCAGGGACGGGTACATCATAAACCCATAGGAGGTCGCAAAGGCACCCAGCATCACGATGGCGCCGGGCACAAGGGAGGCGAAGATCAGGGCCGAACCGACCACGATCAGAACCGTAATGCGACCCCAGTAGGTTTGCTGGGTTTCGGACATGTCTTTTTTGATGAAGCGTTTGACGATGTCGCGGGTCAGCATGCCGCTGGCGGTGGACATATAGGCCGCACCGGTGGACTGCATGGCTGCCAGCGCACAGATAGCCAGAATGCCCACGGCAAAAGGCGCCGTATCTTTCATCAAATGGATCAGATAGGGCACCAGGTCATTTCCCCCACTGCTGATAAGCCTGTCAAGCGGCAGCACTGTTCCGCCATTACCGCCGGGTAACAGCGCCAGTACCCAGCCGCTCATGGCCTGCATGGTGGTGAAAACAAACAGGGCCAGCCCAATCCCCAGGGTGGAGGCCCACACCTGCTGCAGCGGAAAGGGTTTGGGGTTTTTGTTGGCAAACGCCCACATTGAAAACGCCGGTGAGGCATGAATCCCCATCAGGGAAAACATATAGGTTAAAACATACACGCCGGTATAGGTGCCGCCGACGGTTTTGCTGATATCCGGTACAAACTGAATCACACCGGGTACGGCCACCAGATGGCTGTGGCCGGCGGGTGTTATTTTAAAAATCTTGGCTTTGGCGGCCATAAATGTTTTGACGGCCTCCGGATCCGCCCATTGAGGCACCGCCGAGCCGCCGCTGTTGATCCAGGCGACCACATCTCCGAATTTGGATGTCAGCCCATCATAACCACCGGCGAAACTGGCCCCGATAAAGCCCAGAGTGATAATGCCTCCCCAGAGCAGAATACACTGGGCCGTGTCCACGTATGCCACCGAGCGAAGCCCGCCCAGGGCCACATACAGCAGCACGACAATGGCCAGCAGCCACATGCCGACGTTAACCGAAAACAAACCGTCGGTTAAGACGTTGAAGAGGATGCCCGAGGCCCGCAGCTGAATTCCCAGGTAGGGAATACTGAAAAACAGCGCCACGATAACGGTTAGAATACGCATGGCCTCAGAGTTAAAATATCCGTGATACATCTCCCCCGGGGTAACAAACCCATAGCGTTTACCGATCAGCCACTGGCGTTTCAGAAAAAGCACGCCTGTGAACGGGATGGTAAGCACATAAAAGGATGCATACCCATATGGCAACCCGTCCCGCCACATCAAAGCCGGGTGGCCGACGAAGGTCCATCCGCTAAATGAGGTCGCGGTGGCTGCCAGCACAAATACCCAGATGTTGAGCTGACGACCGGCAATAAAGTAATCGGTCCCTTTCTTGGCCTTCAGGTAGCCGGTAACACCAATGGTTATGCAGTATCCCCAGTAGAGCAGAACAAAAAAGAACAGCCAGTATACATGTGATCCCATGTTCTTCTCCTTTCACTGATTAATAAACAACTTACGATTCATTTCGGAATTTCGTTCTGTGGGCCGTTATCACCTCCTTTTCTTGGCACATTAGACGGACGGTCTGATCGTATTTTACAAAGGTCATTCAATTCCCCTATGCATCCTCTTGAGATGGGCCTTCACGCCCGAAAATCTTTCGCAATCCGCTTTCATTATGCTGCCGGCGCAAGTAGAGTCGCATTCAGGTTCCATATTTCGCATCCAGCTCCGCTTCCGGTCAATTTTCGGGCAAACAGCGATCAGACCTTCCATATTCAGACAAAAAGATGTCTATTGCTTGGCCATATTTTTAATTTCTTCAACGATTTCAGGATTGGCCAGGGTGGTCACATCCCCGACGTCTTTGTCGTTTGAGATCGCACCCAGCACCCGGCGCATGATCTTGCCCGAACGGGTTTTGGGCATGTCGGTGACAATCCAGACTTTGCGCGGTTTGGCGATCTTGCCGATTTCCACACAAACGGCATCCGATATTTTCTGGGCCAGATCATCCGACGCTTCCAAACCGGGTTTTAAGGCAATATAGAGATCCGGCTCCCTGCCTTTAATATCATGGGCCACCGGTACCACCGCCGCCTCGGCCACCTCATCGACCACCAGGG
Organism: Desulfobacterales bacterium; assembly: GCA_050122495.1. Taxonomy (GTDB): domain Bacteria; phylum Desulfobacterota; class Desulfobacteria; order Desulfobacterales; family JAHEIW01; genus JAHEIW01. The sequence goes on from JASFIU010000392.1 coordinate 3,410, forward strand.
CGGCCGATTCGATTTCTTTGGTTCCCAGGCGGTGACCGGAAACGTTGATCACGTCGTCGATGCGGCCCAGGATGCGGTAATAGCCGTCTTCGGCTTCCACGGCCGCATCACCGGTCATATAGGGCCAATCGCGCCAGTCTTTGCTTTTGGGATCCTTGCAGTAGCGGGTATAATAGGTATCGACGAAGCGGTCGCGGTCGCCCCAGATGGTCTGGAATCCGCCCGGCCAGGGATTCTGGATACAGATGTTGCCGGCCTTGCCGGCGCCCGGCGGAATGACCTTGCCTTCATCATCGTAAATGATCGGATGGATTCCCGGCATGCCCGGACCGGCGCTGCCCGGCTTCATGGGGGTAACGGCCGGAATGGTGCTGCATAGAAATCCGCCGGTTTCGGTCTGCCACCAGGTATCCACGATGGCCGCTTCGCCTTTGCCGACGACCTCGTAATACCATTTCCAGACTTCGGGTTCGATGGGTTCACCGACGGTGGTCATGTGTTTGAAATGATAATTGTATTTGGCGGGCTCGTCCGGGCCGATCTTGCGCAGTGCCCGAATGGCGGTCGGGGCGGTATGAAAGATGTTGACATCCAGGTTCTGGGCGATGCGCCAAGGGCGCCCGGGATCCGGATAGTTGGGCACGCCTTCAAAAACCACCGTGGAAGCGCACAGCGACAGCGGCCCGTATACAATGTAAGAGTGACCGGTAATCCAGCCGATATCGGCCATGCACCAGTAAACATCTTCCGGGTGAATGTCCTGCACATATTTTGAGGTGCCGGCCACGTAAGCCAGATAACCGCCGGTGCCGTGCTGACAGCCCTTGGGCTTGCCGGTGGTGCCGCTGGTATACATCAGAAACAGCGGTGCTTCGGCAGGCATGGGCACCGGATCGACGCGCTGACCGTAGTAGTCCTTTAAGACGTCATTGACGAAATAGTCGCGCCCCTCCACCATGGGGGTTTCGCTCGAGGCTTTCCCCGGGTAACGCTGCCAGACGAGCACCTTGTCTACTTTCTGACCGTCTTTTTCAGCCAGATCAACGGCGATGTCGGCGTTTTGCTTGTGGTTGAGCAGATTGCCGGCACGGTAATAAGCATCGGCCGTGATGAGCACGTTGCTGCCGGAATCGACAATGCGGTCGGCACAGGCCCGGCCGCTGAAACCGCCGAACACCTCGGAATGAATCACGCCCAATCGTGCACAGGCCAGCATGGTGATGGGCAGTTCGGCAATCATGGGCATGTGCAGGGTCACCCGGTCGCCGGCTTTAAGTCCGGCAAAATCCTGCAAAAGGGCCGCAAATTCATTTACCCGGACGAAAAGCTCCTGATAGGTGACATGTTCGACTTTTTCATCTTCGGGCTCCGGTACCCAATGAATGGCGGTCTTATTTTTGTTTTTGGCCAGGTGCCGATCCACGCAATTGTAACTGGCATTTATTTTGCCGCCCTTAAACCATTTCCAGCAGGGCGCATCGCT
>JASFIU010000393.1:0-4892 GCA_050122495.1 Desulfobacterales bacterium
AGCGAACGCTCAAGATATTCGGCCAACTCACTTTGGGTGGCCTCCGGTCCACTGATACTGACTCCCGGATCGAGCCGATTAATCACCGCAATACTGATTCCGGACCCGGAGGCGACCATACCCTTAATGATGTCTTCCACGAAACCGCCACAATCTAAAGCACAGGTCACACCGGCCCGGGCCAGCATTTGAAATCCAACCGCCTGTTTCGTATGCGTCAGGTGAACGTGGGTGTCCACCAGACCGGGAAAAACCAGTTTGCCTTTGGCATCGAACACTGTGGTCGCCTGATCAGGATTTAGCTCCGGGGCGATTTCGATCACTTTGCCGTCGTCTATCCCCAGATCATACCTTCCTTCGCGCTTGTTCGCCGCGTCGACCAGGTGCCCCTCTTTGATGAGTAGATCAAATTTTTTCATAGCAAAACCTTTTCGCCACCAAGGCCCAAAGACACGAAGATTAAAGAAAACCAAAAAGTTACGTGCTTCGCTTTGTGCTTTAGTGCCTTAGTGGCCTATTATTCCATTACGCCATCTTCAATCGGGTCGCTTAAAATCTTCAGCCGCCTGTTTTCTAAGATCGTCTGACGTTAAATAATCATATGCTGTCATGGCCAGCATTTTTGCTGCATTTAGCAGTGTTTCCCGGCCCCGGGCAGTCGTGGTGGCCTCACAAAATTCGACCGAGTGGCCAGCCACATCAGGATCCGTAATGGCAAGATAGGGGTGCAGGGCCGGTAAGTAATGGCTGAGATTTCCAATATCGGAAGAGCCGCGGCGCCCGTCGTCCGCGTCAATGGATACACCCAGCGCATCGAGATTGACGCTGACAGCGGCTTCCAAGGCAGAGTTGCGTTTCATGGGATCAAGCTTGGGGAGGTCAATCTCTATCTTTGATTCCGCCCCGATGGCCAGGGCCGCTCCCTGGACGCAATTGTTCACCCGCTCAAAAATCTCGTCGCGGTAAGACCGGCTGCCGGCACGCACATAAAAAAGTCCGGCGGCATAATCCGGGATGATGTTGGGCGCATCGCCACCATGGGTGATGATGCCGTGAATGCGGCCGTCGGGCCGCAGATGCTGTCGAATGGCGTTGATGCTGGTGTAAGCGTTGACCATGGCATCCAGGGCGTTAATGCCCTGGTCCGGCGACCCGGAGGCATGCGCCGTGCGGCCAAAGAATTCCACCTTGAATTTGATACGGCCCAACATGTCTTTCGCGGGGATATTTAGCGTGCTCGGATGAAACATGATGGCCAGATCCAGCTCTTCAAAGACACCTGCCTCTGCCAGGCGCACTTTGCCGCCGCCGCCCTCTTCGGCAGGTGTCCCCACCACCGCTAGTCCGCCGGCCTCGTTTCCCAGAATTCGTTTCAGTGCGATGGCGCTTCCCAGACTGGCTGCCGAAATCAGATTATGGCCGCAGCCGTGACCGATCTTGGGCAGGGCGTCATATTCCGCTAAAAATGCAACCGCGGGGCGGCTGGGCTGACAATCTGCGGGCCGCGCCAGAAAGGCGGTTTCCACATTTCCAACTGCTTTTTGCACCTTAAAACCGGCCTGATCCAGCACCTGGCTTAGGTGTTCGCAGGCTTTGAATTCCTGGTAGGCCGTTTCCGGATTGGCCTTTAAGAAATCGCTGAGGGCAAACATATCCTGGGCCAATGATTCAACTTCGCGGCCGATTTGGGCCTTGGTCTGATCCATATGATGCTCCTTATCGTTTCGCCACTAAGACGCAAAGGCACAAAGATTAATATAAAATAAAGGTTTCGCTTTGTGTCTTGGGGCCTTTGTGGCATCTTATTCCAGAGAACGAATAACCAATAACAAATAACCTAGATCATTTATTCAAATGGCAAGCGGATAACCATTGCGGTGCGATTCTAACAAGCTTAGGTTGATTTTCACGACAACGCGGCATCACAGATGGACACCGTGGGTGGAAATGGCAACCCGAGGGCGGGTCCAGCGGCGAAGGAATCTCACCTTTGATCGGCACATACTCACGGCGTCGGGTATCGATGCGCGGCACCTCGTGGAGCAACGCCCGGGTGTAGGGATGGTTCGGCCGGGCGAAAAGATCCTCGGTGGGTGCCATCTCCACAATGCGCCCCAAATACATAATCGCAACACGATCGGCAAGATGTTCGACCACGCCGATGTCATGGCTGATAAAGAGATAGGTCAGCTCCAATTCCCGGCGCAGCTTCATGAAGAGGTTGAGGACCTGGGCCTGGATCGAGACATCCAGTGCGGCAACAGCTTCATCACACACGATGAAATCAGGCTGAACCGCCAGGGCCCGCGCAATACCGATGCGCTGCCGTTGCCCGCCCGAAAACTGGTGCGGGTACCGCCGTTTGAAGCTCGGGTCAAGGCCGACCCTCAGCATGACGCGATCGACATATTCTTCCACATCCGAAGATTTTGTCAGTCCATGCACGCGGGGAGCCTCCCCGATGATGTCGCGCACGCGCATGCGCGGGTTTAAGGAAGCAAAAGGGTCCTGAAAAATCATCTGAACTTTGAGGGCGACTTCTTTCTCGTCCGCCGAAATCATGTCGGTGACATCCTGTCCGCGATAGAGCACGGTACCCTCACTGGGACTGAGGGTGCCGGCCACAATCCTTCCGAGGGTAGACTTGCCACATCCGGACTCGCCGACTAGGCCGAGGACTTCGCCCGTTTCGACGGACAGACTCACAGCGTCCACGGCCTCGACCACCTCTTCGCGGATTTTGGCACCCAGCAGATTGGCCACTTTTTCCGCCAGATCAATGGTCTTGACGAATCGCTTGGTTACGTTTTGCAGTTCAATGATTGGAGCATTCATGCGGCACCATTCAAATGGGGGTGGAAACAGCGCACCTCGCGGTGAGGACACGGCGTGGTGACATCCGGCATTTTCCCGCAATCAGACTTCGCCCGGGGGCATCTCGGCTGGAAAGCGCAACCTTCCGGGAGGTTGAACATCGATGGTGTCATGCCGGGTATCTGTTGCAGCAGCTCACCGCGCCGACTTTGACTGGGTACAGAACCGATAAGCCCCCGCGTATACGGATGCAATGGTGTGTCGAGCACCGAATCAACATCGCCCGATTCCACAATCTTACCCGCGTACATCACGTAAATCGTATCCGCGAGACCCGCGACGACTGCAAGATCGTGGGTGATCCAGATCATTGCGGTTGACATCTCCCGGCAGAGCTTCTGCATCTCATAAAGGATCTGCCCCTGGATTGTAACGTCGAGGGCCGTAGTGGGCTCGTCGGCGATGATGAGGTCGGGATGATGGAGCAGGGCGATGGCAATCGATACACGTTGCCGCATGCCGCCCGAGAACTGGTGCGGGTAAGCCTTGAGCCGCTCATCCGGTGACGAAATACCGATTCGGCCCAGCATATCGCGGGATCGGTCCAGGGCCTCTTTGCGGCTCACCTTCTCGTGGGCCCGAATCGCTTCGATCATCTGGGTATCGATACGTAAGACCGGATTGAGCGTCATCATCGGATCCTGGAAGATCATGGCAATCCGGCTTCCGCGGAAGGTTTTCATCTGCTGTTCGGGCAGGCCGACGAGGTCTTGCCCTTTTAGGAAGATATGCCCGCCCACGACACGGCCGGGTGCGTCCACGAGGCCCAGGATAGAAAATCCGGTAACGGATTTGCCGCAGCCCGACTCCCCCACAAGCCCCATGATTTGGCCGCGATCGACCGTAAAAGTAGCACCGTCCACAGCCTTGACCACTCCGGCTTTGGTAAAGAAGTAGGTTCTTAAATCTCGAACAGCCAGCGTGACGCTAGAATCGGACACTGTTGGCTCCTTATTTTTGGAGGCGAGGGTTGAGCACGTCACGCAACTGGTCGCCGACCAGGTTAATGCTGACGATGGTGATCAGCAAGGCAACGCCCGGGAAAAAACTAATCCAGTACTTGCCGCTCAGCATATACTCAAAGCCATTGGAGATTAAGAGGCCTAAGGATGGCTTGGTAACGGGCAGCCCGATTCCCAGAAACGAGAGGGTTGCCTCAAGCAGGATGGCGTGGGCCACCTGAACGGTTCCGACCACGAGGAGCGGCGGGAGCACATTGGGCAGCAGATGGCGAAAAACGATGCGGCGATTGTTTAATGCCAGGCAGTGAGCGGCCTCAATGTAGTCCTTGCTGCGTTCAACAAGCGCACTGCCGCGCACGGTGCGCGCATAATAGGCCCATTGGACGGCAATCAGCGCAATGATGATCTTGTCCACCCCTTTGCCCAGGATCGCCAGCAGCATGAGTGCGATCAAAATCGCCGGAAAACTGAGTTGCAGGTCCACCACCCGCATGATGAGGGTATCGACACGGCCGCCAAAATAAGCCGCGGTTAATCCAATGCATGCGCCCAGACACAATGCGATGAATCCGCTCATAGCCCCAACGGCCAGGCTGGTGCGCAGCCCGTAAAAGATGGCACTGAGCATATCGCGGCCCTGGTCGTCGGAGCCCAGCCAGTAGTGCGTGCCGGTCCAGCCTTCGGACCGCGGTGGCAGGCGGCTATCCAGGATGTCGATTACCGTCAGATCGTAGGGGTCCTGGGGTGAAATCAGCGGTGCAAAGACCGCCACGCAAATAATCGCGACGAAGACGATCAGGGCACAGACGGCGACCTTATTATCGGTAAAGTCGGAGACAAACCGTCGGAAGCTGGTTTCGACCTCGGGTGCGGATTCTACTGCTGCTTCTGGAATCGTTTCGGTTTTGGTGGTTACACTCACGCTTTGACATCCTGTAGTCTAACCCGCGGATCGAGCACCGAATAGAGAATGTCGACCACGAGATTGATAGTGACGAACATAAAAACGATAATAATCAGATAGGCCACAACGATTGGCCGATCCAACAGTAGGAT
>JASFIU010000394.1:0-4890 GCA_050122495.1 Desulfobacterales bacterium
TTTTCTAATTTATTTTTTTCAGTGAGTACATCTATTTTTTTTTGATCGGCTTTGACGCGTTTTTGATGCGCGGCTTCATCGTATTGGTACTCGCGACCCATTATTTTAACATGCCCAGCATTGGCCGGAGGCATGTTGCTGTAATGTTTTACGCCATTTTCATCCACCCATTGATAAATTTCGGCATTCAGTTGCGGGGCATAAAACAAACCCGTCAAAGCCAAGATTGCCAAAAATATAAAGATGCGCCGTTGCAGCATCTGTGGTAAACACATTTTTTTAATTCTCTGCCTCCTCATTTGAATTCGATTAATATTAGGAAAAAAATAAGAAATTATATACTAGCCTATCAGTTACCGACCGATACATCAAGAAAATCAAAACGCAAATTAGAATGGCCACACCAAGGGCGCCAGTATAATCGTAATGATACCCACAACAACGGTCATGGGAATTCCAATTTTTAACAAAGTCTGCAAATTTGTACCTCCCCGGCCCATAGACCATCAGGTTGGTTTGATACCCCATGGGCGAGATAAAACTAGATGAAGCCCCCACCATGACGGTTATCGCAAACGGCATACCGATTACCCCCAGATTCTCGGCCATGGCAATCGGAAACATAAAGACAGCGGATGCCACGTTGGTGATCATCGTGTCCATGAAGATGCAGCCTAAAAAGACGACCGTAATAGCAATGACGGAATATAGAGACGGGGCGCCGGCGGGATTTTGCTTTTGATTAAGAGGGCAAAAGTTAATGTCAGAACCGCAATGGTTATATACTGGTCTGCAGACAAAAAGCTATCTTCTGAAACCTGATCTAAGGCTTTGAAACCAATACCGGGTAAGCTGACGCAGCCAATGCGGATACGGGATCTTAACTTTTGATAGAATACAAATTATCAAAAATCAGTTCCAGCCTCGCGCAAAGTAATGGTATCAATGAAAGTTTAAAACCGGAAATGAAAGCCGGGCGCAATCCGAACCTTTTGCACTGCGGTTAAGTGTTGGAAATCAAACAGCGCACCAGATAGCTCAGGAGAAAAGCGGCCACCAACCCCCCGCACCAGAGCGCCGCAAACCACAACCACTGACGCTGTCTGTCAGTAAGCGCTTTCATGTTCATGAGATGCCTTTCCCCGGAAGATATAGTAGCAGTAGCCGATGTAAGCCAGAATCACCGGCAGCATGACAATCGTGCCGACCAGCAGCAGGGATTGAGCCTCGGGTGCGGCGGTTGCCTGGCGGAAGGTAATCTCAAAGGGCACCACATACGGCCACATGCTGATGCCAATGCCGAGATAGCCGGTCAGAAAAACACCGAAGCTCAGAAAAAACGGGCGAACTTCCCGCTCTGAATGCAGATCACGCCAGATAATGATCATCATGATCACACAGGCTGTCGGGATGGGCGCCAGAAAAAAGAAGCTGGGTATGCTGAACCACAGCGATCGAATTTGAGGATTCATGATCGGTACGCTGATACTGGTGATCAGCAGAAACAGGGCCACAAAACCGATCGCATAGGAAGCGCATTTGCGGGCCCAGTCCTGGGTTTCACCATCGGTTTTGATCACCAGCCAGGTGGCCCCCAGCAGGACGTAGCCGAATATCAGACCCACCCCGTTCATGAGACTGTAAGCGTTCAGCCAGTCGAAAGCCCCGCCTGCAAAGCTGCGGCCTTCGACTTCGATCCCCTGCACGATGGCACCGATAATTATACCCTGCATTAAAGCCGCCACAAGTGAGCCGTAATGAAATGAGTAATCCCAGATGCGTTTGGATTTATCGCTGGCCTTAAAGCGAAACTCAAACGCCACCCCGCGGAAGATAAGCCCCAGTAACATGATGATGATCGGGATGTAAAGCGCCGGCATCAGAATGACAAATGCCAGTGGAAACGCGGCCAACAGGCCGCCGCCGCCTAGAACCAGCCAGGTTTCGTTGCCGTCCCAAAACGGGGCGACCGAATTCATCATCCGATCGCGGCAACGGTCGGTCGGTGCGAATGGGAAAAGAATACCCACCCCGAGGTCAAAGCCGTCCAGCAGAACATACAGAAAAATGGCGGTGGCGATAATCCCGAGCCATAGCAGCGGCAGATCCACGAAGCTTTCAAAACTAAACATTCTAATCCTCCTTCCCACCGGCAAAGTCTGTGACGATGGGCGGTTTTTCAACGCCATGATCGCCATAGGCCGCCGGCTCTTCCTCGGGGCCTTTGCCGATCAGTTTTAAGATGTAGTAGCTACCCGCACCGAATACGAAGATATAGATGATCACAAAGGCTGTCAGGGAAACGGCGAGGGATGTCCCGGCCACCGGAGAGGTGGCGTCCGATGTACGCATCAGTCCCTGTACGATCCAGGGCTGGCGCCCCACTTCGGTTACATGCCACCCGGCCAGCACGGCGATAAACCCGGTCGGCGTCAGCGCCATGCACCAAAACTGAAACCAGCGGGTATCAAACAGACGTTTTTTAAAATAAAGTATAATCGCGATCAGACCGGTTGCGATCATCAACGTGCCGATTCCTACCATGATGCGAAAGGTCCAGAATACCACAGCCACCGGGGGCCATTCATCCCGGGGCCACTCTTTCAGGCCCTTGACCTCCCCGTCCAGACTGTGGGTGAGGATCAGACTCGACATATAGGGAATTTCAATCGCATATTTGTTGGTTGCCGCTTCCTGATCCGGCCAAGCGACAAGCACCTGCGGCGCACCACGCCGGGTTTCCCAGTGGCCTTCCATGGCAGCGATTTTAGCGGGCTGATGTTTAAGGGTGTTGAGCCCGTGCATATCACCGAAGAGCAACTGCATCGGCGCCACGAAAATGGCCATGATCATGGCCATGCCGAGCATGACACGGGCGTGCTGCACATGGCGCTGTCTCCACAGGTAGTAGGCACCAATACCGGCCACGGTAAAGGCAGTCGTCAGATAGGCCGCGGTGATCATGTGCACGAATCGATAGGGAAACGAGGGGTTAAAGATGATCTCCAGCCAGCTGGTGGGAAACAGCAAACCATCCGGGCCCACCCGGAACCCCTGCGGCGTCTGCATCCAGCTGTTAACCGATAGGATCCAGAAGGCCGAAATCAATGTCCCCACTGCGACGATGACCGTGGAAGCAAAGTGCATTTTGGGGCTGACGCGGTTCCAGCCGAACAACATGATCCCCAGAAATGAAGCTTCCAGGAAAAAGGCCGTCAAAACCTCATAGCCCAGCAACGGCCCGAGGATGTTGCCGCCGGCATCCACAAATCTCGACCAGTTGGTGCCGAACTGAAACGGCATGACCACACCGGAAACCACCCCCATACCGAAGGTGACCGCAAAAATTTTAACCCACATGCGGTAGACATCCGCATAAACCGCATCGCCGGTTTTGAGCCAGCGCCACTCGAGCACTGCCAGCCAGCTGGCCAGCCCGATAGTAAAGGCTGGAAAAAGAATGTGAAACGAGACGGTAAAAGCGAATTGAATTCGCGCCAACAAGGTGGGATCTAAGTTTTCAAACATGGTCAGTTCTCATTAAATTAGGTTATAGTTTTACGATAAGATAACGGATTGCCCAGGCCCACAATAATCCACAATTCAAGCTTTGACCCATCTTCCAGGGACCAGGAGATCCCTTTGGGTAAGATTTTATGGCATATGTATCAACAAATTACAAATTCTGCAATGAACACATTGAGAATAACGCGGGCTATCGATGTCTGTAACAAATGATTTGATGATTGTACACAAAATTGGGATTAAAATAACAGTATCTCGGGAAAACTCATGCACACAGCGCATCACACCAGTATAATCCCTGTGAGAACATCCTAATTATTTTTCAGGGATCCGGTATCTTCTATCCTTTACGTTTATAAAAAACTGATCGTTGACATACTCCATCAGATCTGAGATTTTCATCAAACCGCGTTCGGTAAACTTGATGGTTTCCGCTCCCGATTGCATGTACAGATCGTCCTCGCGGATAAACAGGTTCCGGGGCTTCAGCTTGACCTGTTTCTTGGTGTTTAGTATCAGCGTAATATCTTCGTCTTTAATCAAATCCACTGCAAACAAGGCGGTATCTTCGTAATGGAAATAAACCTTCTCCCGAATGTTGTCTCTCTTCTGGGAAAGGTAATAACCCGTTTCATCTCGTTTTATTGAAGAGTGGAAATAGTCGATGATCCGCTTATGTTCAAATTCCCCATGTTCGTTGTGCCAGCGCCCGTTCTTATCGAGCCAGAATATGGCCTGATCTTTGGGGATGATAATTTCTGTCGGCTTCTCCTTCATAATCGGTTTTCGATTCCTTTCCTCCAATGCGTATGCGTTCGCCTTGAGTCCGGTTATGATGGCCACTCTATCATATTTATTTTTCTTGACAATTTCTTTTTGAGTTCAATAATCAAATTTGAAGCTATCACAAAATTAGCAGTTTATCTTGGAAGACCGAGAAAAAAGTTCTAAAGGTGCACTGAAGTTAGAAGTGCCTAAAGTGACTAAAATGAGTTAAGGTGCCTAAAGTTGATGAATTCTACCCTATTTATAGTAAAAGATGGGGCATAGTGACACCATAATTTTAGGCATTTTAGATCATTTTTAATTTTAGCTCATTTGGATGGTAAAATATGATTACGGATTTCTCATTCGGGAAGATCGTTGTCAATGGCAAAAGGTATACGAATGATATAAAAATTGTTCGCGGGCAGGTGATTTCAGACTGGTGGCGGAAAAGCGGGCACCGGGTCGAGGTAGAGGATATTGCCGATATTTTGGAATCCGGACCCGACACCTTGATCATCGGGAAAGGATCTCCGGGTTTGATGAAGACCAGCCACCACTTACGTGAAAGCCTGGAAAGCCGCAACATTGTATTAATTG
>JASFIU010000395.1:0-4887 GCA_050122495.1 Desulfobacterales bacterium
GGATCATCTTTCCAGGTATCGATCAGCGTTTGGGTATATTCAAATCCTTTATCGATGGGGCCGTAATTGGGCGAATCAAAATCATACAGCACTTCTCCGACAACTGCCCTCACACCGGCGTGTTTTGCAGCCCGGGCGACCGCATCCTCAAACAAATACATATCGCAGAAGCAGGTGGTACCGGACATGATCATTTCCGCACAGGCCAGCAGGGCCCCCGAATAGACTTTGTGATCATCCAGTTTAGCCTCAGCCGGAAAAATATGGTCATTGAGCCAGGTCATCAACTGAAGGTCATCAGCCAGTCCCCGGAAACAAGTCATCGAGGCATGGGTGTGGCTATTGATCAGTCCGGGCATGATGATGCCGCTATTGGCATCAATCATCCGCGCTGCGCGCCAGTCGGAAAAATCAACCCTCGGCCCGATGGCCGTAATCGTATCTTTGCAAATGGCAACCGCGCCGTCGCTTATTTCGGTGCCGTGGGCATCTAATGTCAGTACGATTCCGTTTTGAACGAGGATATCAGCGGATTTCGGTTTCATATATTTGTTGCGCAACCCCTTTCATGATGTCTCCCAGCAACCCGGCCGCACCCTCGGCCACGGCAATAATTTCCTCAACGGTCGCCGGAATTGGATCATCCGGATTATGGACATTGGTAATCGTCGAGAGTCCGAGCACCCGCATACTGCCGTGGACCGCGGCAATTACTTCTTGCACCGTTGAAAAGCCAACGGCATCTGCTCCGATGGTTTGTAAAAATTTCACTTCCGCCGGAGTCTCAAGGGAAGGTCCGGCAAGCCCCGCGTATATTCCTTTTTGCAGATGTGCCCCGGCGGTGTTGGCAATGCTTTCGGCTGCATCTATCAGCGCTCGATTATAAGCCCGGCTCATATCCGGGAAGCGTGTGCCCCAGCTGTCTTCATTGGGCCCGATGAGCGGATTTCTACCGGTCAGATTAATGTGGTCGGTAATCAGCATGATCTCGCCGGCACTAAATTCAGGGTTCAAACCGCCGGCTGCATTTGAAAGGACCAGGACCTTTACGCCAAGCTGCTGCATCACCCGTATCGGATAGGTGACTTCCAGGGGGCTGTAGCCCTCGTATAGGTGAAAACGGCCCTGCATGGCAATAAACGGGCATCCATTCATATTGCCGCTGAGCAGACGGCCGATATGGGTCTGAACCGTTGAGAGCGGGAAGTGGGGAATATCTTCATAATCGATTATGGTGTCGATGGCCATGGATTCCACACTTGCCTTCAAACCGGTTCCGGTTAACAAACCGATATAAGGCGCTTGTTTTAGCTTACCCTTGATGAAATCAATGGATTCCGCTATCCGCCGCTTGCTTTTTTGCATTGCGATCCTTTCGCAATCTGAATTTTGGGAAAAATTATCTTAGTTCACTAAAGGGCATCCGTCAAGGCGGTCGGTATCAGGACTGAAAGGAAGATGTTCTCATTGACATTTTTAAGACAGTATGGCATATCCACTGCCTTGTATGATTGGATCCTTTAAGGATTTTATGTTTAACCACGGCGCATTTCTGTCACAGAAGCGAGCAAATTAGGGAGATCTGCAAATGATACCTGAGATCCATCCGGAACATCCTGATATCACAGATGAAATGTGGTCCAACGTTGATGAAATCATTGCCGGCAATAAAGATATTCCAGGTTCAATTATTGGTGTATTGCGTGAATGTCAGGACGTCGTCGGCTGGCTGCCGGTTGAGCTAATCGACTATATCAGCGATGGTCTTAATCTTTCCCGCAGCGAAGTTTTTGGAATCGTATCCTTTTATGCCCTTTTTTCCCTGACCCCCAAAGGCAGGCACCTGATTAAGGTCTGCACGGGTACCGCCTGTTATGTAAAGGGCATCAAAGAAGTTATCAGCCGCATCGACAACGAATACCAGATAAAAGAAGGCTGCACCAGCGAAGACCGGCGCTTTTCTCTGGAAGGCGTTCGATGTTTGGGAGCCTGTGGGCTGGCCCCGGTGATGGTGGTTGATCAGGACACTTACGGCGGTGTCAAGGCCGATAAAGTCATCGAAACGCTTGATAAATACGAATAGCGAACGTGATAGCAATATCGAAAATAGCTAGAATTTTTTTCAAAGCCTCAGATCAAGGTTTGAAATCAATTCTAATCATTGCGCGCAGGAGTCGGGCATGAATAAGGTAAGAACTCAGTTGATGTTGTGCGGCGGCACGGGTTGTCATGCGAGTGGGAGCAGAGATTTCCAGGAAACGCTTCAAAAAGAGCTGGAGCTCAAAGAGCTTTCGGATGAGATTAAAATTATTGAAACCGGCTGTAACGGCTTCTGTGCGGTCGGGCCGGTTATGCTGGTCCTGCCCGAAGGCATCTTTTATCAAAAGCTGAAAGCCAAAGATGTACCGCACCTCGTTGAAGAGCATTTTCTAAAAGGCCGTCCGGTAAAAAAATTACTCTACGTCGAGCCCGCCTCCAAAGAAACGATCCCCCGGATGGACGAAATTCCATTTTTCAAGGACCAGATGTTTTGGGCTATGCGCAACAAAGGGCTTATCGATCCTGAAGTCATCGATGAGTACATTGCCCGCGATGGTTATTTCGGTGCCGCCAAAGCACTGAACGAGATGAGTCCGGAAGAGATCATCGCCGAGGTAAAGAAATCGGGTTTAAGGGGTCGCGGCGGAGCCGGCTTTTCAGCGGGATTAAAATGGGAGTTTGCCAGCAAAAGCCCCGGCGAAATCAAATACGTTTTATGTAATGCCGATGAAGGCGATCCGGGCGCTTTCATGGATAGAAGTATATTGGAAGCCGACCCGCATGCGGTCCTGGAAGGGATGATCATCGCCGCCAAGGCGATTAATGCACGCCAGGGGTATATTTACGCCCGAACAGAATATCCGTTGGCCATTCGAAGATTGCAGCTGGCCATCGATCAAGCTCGAGATTACGGATTGCTGGGAAAAGATATACTGGGATCCGGCTTCGATTTTGACATTGATATTTACCAGGGTGCCGGTGCGTTTGTTTGCGGGGAGGAGACGGCCCTGATGAGATCAATTGAGGGCAAACGGGGTATGCCGCGACCGCGGCCGCCATTTCCGGCGCTTAAAGGTCTCTGGGAAAAACCGACGATCTTAAATAATGTCGAAACTTTTGCCAACATTGCGCAGATTATCATGAATGGCGCAGAATGGTATGCCAGTGTCGGCACCGAAAGCAGCAAGGGAACCAAAGTGTTCGCGCTCACCGGTGATGTGAATAACATCGGTTTGGTTGAGGTGCCAATGGGCACCACCCTGAAAACGATGATATATGACATCGGCGGGGGCATTCCAAAAAAGAAAAAATTTAAAGCCGTTCAGCTCGGAGGCCCTTCAGGCGGATGCGTACCTGAAGAGCATCTGGATATCCCGATCGACTATGAAGAAATTGCCAAAGTCGGCGCCATTATGGGTTCCGGCGGGGCCATCGTGATGGATGAGAACACCTGCATGGTCGATATGGCCCGCTTTTTTATGGATTTTGTCCAGGACGAATCCTGCGGTAAATGCACACCCTGCCGGGAGGGCACGCGGCGACTTTTGCAGATCCTGGAAAAAATCTGTGAAGGCCGGGGAAAAGAAGAAGACCTTGAGACCTTGCAGGAGCTTTCAATTACGATTCGTGAAGCGGCGCTTTGCGGGTTGGGCCAGACCGGACCCAATCCGGTCCTTTCGACCTTGCGGTATTTTGAAGATGAATATAAGGCGCACGTATTAGAAAAAAAATGCCCTGCCAAACGTTGCGTTGAACTATTAGAATTTGAGGTGGAGCCGGAAATATGCACCAAATGTGGTCTTTGTTTCCGAGCCTGTCCGGTTGACGCGATCACCTGGCAAAAGAAAGAAGTGGCCCGCATCGATAAGGAAAAGTGCATCCAATGCATGACCTGTTTTGATAAGTGCAAATTCGGCGCGATTTTTTAGATTTTTTTTTACCACAGAGAGCACAGAGACCACAGAACCAAACGGGCTCAAAGCCGATCCACGGATTTCATTGAATTTGTGATTTAATAATCCACAGATTACGCAGATTAACGCAGATTTAAAAAATTAATATTAAGAGATATTCGCTAAAATTATTACAGAGGCAGCAAAAATTACGAATAATCTAAAACCTGTAGGCCTAATTTTTTATATTTTTTAATTAATAATTTAATCTTTGGGAATCTGCGTAATCTGCGGATAAATTGAGTTTTGAATTTTTCTGTGAGCTCTGTGGTGAATGATACACCAAATTAACCTTAGGCATTTTAGCTCATCTAAAATTTAATTATACTGAGGTACCCTAATGACTGAAGCTATCATATTAATGGGCGGCATGGGTCTGGGCATCAGCATTATTTTGGCCATCGCTTCCAAGGTCTTCTATGTATATGTTGACCCGAAGATACTGGACATCGAGGAGGAATTGCCGGGTGCCAACTGAGGCGGCTGCGGGCTGCCGGGTTGCAGCGCCAATGCAGAGGCGATCGTTGCCGGTACGGCCGCACCCAATTCGTGTGTCGCTGCCGGACCGGAAGTGGCCGAGGCCATTGCCGATATTATGGGTGTTAAAATCGAAGCCGTTGAACCGGACATCGCTTTGCCGGGTTGCTTTTTTGGTGTTCAGGATGCGGATACGAAATATGTCTACAATGGTTTGGATGACTGCCGGGCGGTAGCGTTGCTGGGAGGCGGTATGAAGGTATGCACCATCGGATGTCTGGGCCTTGGAACTTGTGCCAGGGCCTGTCCGTTTGATGCGATTTCAATGGGGCCGCAAGGCCTGCCGGTTGTCAGCGAGAATAAATGTACGGGTTGCGGAACCTGTGAACGGGTCTGTCCCAAGCACATTATTAATCTG
>JASFIU010000396.1:0-4846 GCA_050122495.1 Desulfobacterales bacterium
TGATGCGTTTAAGCCTGCTTACAAAAAATGGGTAGAGGAAAGCCTGCCGGACTACCGGGCCGGCAATATGAAGGAGATTGTCAAGAAGTATCCCTTTATTACCCCTGATGATATTCCCTGGACGGCCTACAACGGTCAGCCGTCAAATCAAACCTTCGCCCTGGCCACCACCGGCGGCCTTTATCTCAAGGACAGCCAACCGCCCTTTGACACCGAATCAATCCACGGCGATACCTCTTTTCGAGAAATCCCCAAAACCGTCCGCCAGCAAGATATCGGCATTGCCCATGCGCATTACGATCACAGCCTGGCAGAGCAAGACATCAACATCGTCTTTCCCATCCAGCGCCTGGTCGAACTGGAAACTGAAGGCCTCATCGGCAAGCTGGCCGAAACGCATTACAGCTTCAGCTATGTTAATGACGCTGTGTCTTTGGTCGAAGAAACGGTTCCAAAATTCATCTCCAGGATCAAAGCCGCAGGGATCGATGTCCTCTTGCTGGTGCCGGTCTGACCGAAATGTCATCAGACCGTGGGTCTGATTCAGCGTCTGGTCGAAGAAGCGGGAATTCCCACCATCTCTACGGGCAATTCCGCCGACCGAATGGCTCACATCAAACCGCCCCGGGCGGTGCTCGTCAAGTTTGCGCGTGGCAGTATGTTCGGTGAACCGGGCAACGTGAAACGCCAGCGGCGCATTATTTTGGATGCGTTGGAGGCCTTGCAGACGATGACCGAGCCGGGGGCAATTCAGGAGCTGCCTTACAGATGGAAGCAGCCGGACCCGGAGTAAACGGAAAAGCTCAAAACAAAGACCTGAGCCCATTAGCAGTTTGCGATGTGCAGATTGAATCTTTTAGTCATTCGACCGGTGTGCCGGCAGGTCTGTTTAAAGCACTTTTACGATGACAAAGGTGTAATCATCTTCTAGACTCGATTTCCCCCTGAAACGGCTAAGTTCATCTTCTATTTCCTGACCGATTGCAGCAGCGGATTGATGGGCGTTCTGCTCGATCAAATCCCGCACGCGTTTTTTGCCGAACATCTTCCCATCTTTATCGAATGATTCGTACAGCCCGTCGGTTAAAGCTATATAGATTTGTCCCGAAGCGACTTTGTTATAACATTGCTCCTTGTAATCGATGTCTTTCTGAATACCCAGAGAAACGCTCTTGCTTTTTAGCTCGACATTCTGGCCTGTGGCCGGGTCATAAACGATCGGTGCATCATGCCCGGCAGTTGCCCAGCGCATTTCTTTAAGCCGGGCATCTACGCTCATCAGCAGCATCGTCATGAATTGCCCGTCGCCAGTGTCCTCAACTAAAAAATTATTCAGATGCGTGAGTAAGTCTGCGAGCGTGCCGGGTCGCTTGCAGCGGCTGCGAAGAATGCCTCGAGCGGTTGCCATGAGCATGGCGGCGGCCACACCGTGTCCGACGACATCCCCTACGGTAATTACAGCAGTTGTCGGTGGTAATCCACTGATATTCAGGAAATCAAAATAATCCCCCCCGGTTTCATCGCAATAGGTGCTGTGGCTGGCAATGTCCAGGCCTTCTATTTCGGGGGTGCCTGACGGCAGCAAATTTTGCTGAACTTCCTGGGCCAAAGCCAGCGAATGGCGCAGTTGCATGCGGTCTCTTAAGCCGGCAGTCATGGCATTGATCTCTTTTGATAGCTGGGTGAATTCCGTGGAATACGCAAGTGTTAATTCATGCTCGTAATTACCCTGCCCGATTCGCTTTACATGCTTTACCAGATCGAGCATGGGTCTGAGGGATAGCGCTGCTAGCACAACACCCAGTAATAAAGAAGCGAAGACCGCAATTACCCCAAATTTGATACTTTGCTGACGGCCGGCGCTAATTTCGGCTAGGAAATCACTTTCAGGAACCAGCGTCGATATGATCCAGGTAAGCCCCGTCTCGTATTCGTAGGGTGACACCATCATCAGGTAGGGCCGCCCACGGATTTCTAATTTGAGCTGATAACGCGCCCGGATGTCTTTTAAGGAATCAAAAGCCTCTTCTATCCTGCTTGCCGCTGCAGCAATTTGCCTATCAGCAGTTGCAGAGGCAATTACGGGATAGTTCCTGATATCGGTTACCGGGACACCGGTGGATGTGGCGATCAGGCGGCCGCGGTGATCGATTAAGAATGCTTTGCCGGTTTTACCGATACGCAGTCTTTCTAAAAATAAAGTGATGTCTTTAAGTGTCAGTTCGGCGTTCATGACGCCAGCGATTTGCCCTTTTTTATCGCTAAACACCTGTGAATATCCTAGCGCCATCGTTACACCGGCGCCGGCTTCGCGATCCAGTGCGTAAGGATCATTCCAGGTTGACTTGTGGCCGTTGATTACAGATTTATACCAAGGCCGATCCCGGGGGTCATACGGGAATATCCCTGCCGGAATAATATCCATTCGACCCGTCTCATCGCAGTTGAACTTCTGGATGTGCTGGCCGGTTTGTTCATCTTTGATGGTAAATTCATATCCGGATCCATCCGGTTTGCGGGAGATTCCAACACTGCGGCCATCAACACTGCCCCAGGTAATAGCGCTGAGTCCATCAAACGCCTGTACCTGCTCGAGTAAAATCTTACGCCAGGAACGTAAGTTCTTCAGATTAATGAGACCTTCTCCTATCAGATTCGCGTTGAGCTGTTGAATTTGTTTGGGTAAATTCAAAAAATTTTTAAGGCGCTTTTCAATATGTTCATGAATCTGGGCAAGGTTTTGAGCCATTAATTCATTTGCCGTGGACTTCCCTTCTACGTAAGCAATCACAGACAATATGATCACCACAGCGATTACCGGCGCTGTGAGCAGTAAAGGAACAGAAATTTTCATGGGTATTTTGGAAATTATCGAATGAAACATCTCTGGGGACCTCGATTAAAATACTTTTTCTACCAGCACAACATTATACCACACTGTGGCAGAAGTCAAATTCATAATAAAAAGATAACAGGTGAAAAATCGACGGGCCGGGGGGTTCGATATCCGGTGCTTGTTTCCCCGGCGTTTTGCAACAGACTTGCCTTCTGGCTTTCATGTGTTATTGTTTAGGTAGAAGTGCTTTCAAAACCCCATCTCCCCGCTAAATGAAGCGGGATTTCGCGTCTAATTTAAAGTTTAATTATGGAGCTCAACCCCCGCAATACCGAGCGGGATTTCACACCTGATCCTATTTATATTTAGGTGTTCAAAAGGCTCCAATTATCCGCCAGAGTGTGTGGCGGATTGTCCCGCCTTGCTGAGCACCTTAATTTAAAAAGATCAGAAGCGAAGTCCCACTGGTAGGCGGGGCCCCTGATGCACACATTAATTTGTTAAAATCAAAACGTGTAATCCCGCGTTCAAGCGGGAGACCTGGTCTGAGGTTTTGAAACCACTTTTAGGGGTAATCATGCTCGATTTAATCATAAATAGCATCGGAGTCCTGTGCGTGGTGTTGCTTGTTTGGTCTTTGACCCGTGGTTATAAGCGCAGGATAAACATACATAATCAAGCCGATCAGATTGCAATCGAAGATTATCTTCAAAAAATTACGCACATAACCGGTGCCAGCGCATATGATATATTCCGCATATCCGCAGAGGAGTGGCGTGTTTCCGCCGATAGAATTGATCGGGATTTCAATCGATATTTATCTTCCCTGACCATCCCCTATTACGTAAAAGACTTTGTCAGAAAAGGCCAAAAGCATATCGATGAGCTGTACCGGGGCAAGCGCAGCGAGTTCGCAGATAAACGACTGTTGCTTTTTTATTCTTTTCTGGTGCTGTTGTTCTGGGGCGGGGCCTTATTTTTGAGCCTATATGTCTTTCCGCACATTCTCCCGGAAAACATCCGCATGGTGCCTGGGATCGGGCGACCCTGACGTGCGGATTCCGAAAGCTTCCCAATTACAAGTATTTTCACAGCCGATATCGCGTTTTTGTTCTGGAAAAACCATTAAAACCCGCTAATGGACCCCCTTCTTCATTTTATCCACGGATTTTTCTTCCCAGTCATGTGTTTGAATCTCGGCATCCAAAGGGGATCTGCTCTTGACGCATCCTGATTTCAAGAGAAAAAATGGAGGGGATCTATTTTACCTTTATCGCAACCATCGTTACATCATCGTGGGGCTCTTCGGATTGGACGAACTCGTCCAGACGAAGATTGATGCGCTCCACGATTTTTTCGGCGGGGAAATGCGCACTTTCCTTCAGGGCCGACTCCAGGCGGGATTGATCGAAGAGATGGTGGTCGGCATTCATGGCTTCGGTGATGCCGTCCGAGTAAAGCAGCAGCACATCCCCGCTTTTAACCGCGAT
Organism: Desulfobacterales bacterium; assembly: GCA_050122495.1. Taxonomy (GTDB): domain Bacteria; phylum Desulfobacterota; class Desulfobacteria; order Desulfobacterales; family JAHEIW01; genus JAHEIW01. The sequence continues at coordinate 4,327 of JASFIU010000396.1, forward strand.
GGATTTTTCCTCGAGGCATGACGAAAATCCCGTGTCCTGATCAACACCGAGGCATACGCCCCGCGTCTTCAGGGGCTGAATGGTTTTGGTTTGTGATGAGTAATACAACGGCCAATTATGCCCGGCACGCGCGATGGTTAAGGAATTTTGTCCGGACTCGAAAAATGCGATGACCGCCGTGATAAAATCCCCTTCGCGCAGGCGCCTGCAGATCAGATGATTCAAGCCGTTTAAGATATTCGCGGGAGAGGCGCTCTGGGCCGAGAGGGACTCAAACATGCTCTGAATGTGAGCGGCATACAATGCCGCCGGAATGCCTTTGCCGGCCACATCGCCGACGATGCTCAGCATCTGGTCGTCATTGCGCTTGACGACATTAAAAAAATCCCCGCCTACGATCTTGGCCGGCTTGGAGGAAAAAGACACGGACAGCCAGGGAAATTCAGGGAGTTGTTTGGGTTCGAGGCTAACCTGGATTTCCCGGGCGATTTCCAGTTCGTCGCGGGTGGTCAGCTTATTG
>JASFIU010000397.1:0-4835 GCA_050122495.1 Desulfobacterales bacterium
AACATGTTTTCTGGAGGCCAGTTCGGGAACAACGCCGCCGAAACGATGATGCACTGCGACCTGAGAAGATACCACTGAAGATAAAATAGCGGTTCCGTTTTGAACAACGGCCGCAGCCGTTTCATCACATGATGTTTCTATGCCGAGTATATTCATCGGTTTTTGAAAAGTAATTACGGAACTTGATCCTAAGGGGAGGATGTTGATTATTTTTTCCTTGGAGACACTCTCCGAGCATCCGTTTTGGCGCTGATTCAGCCCTTACATGAGGCGCCGGCAGTCTGTCCTTCGGCAATCCAGTTAAAAATACGCATTATTCTTTTAATCAGTTTTGTCAACATAGATGGAATCACATCTCGGCCGTTTTTGAGATGGGTTCTGGATACGGTTATTCCCATATTAAACGCTGGCCGGTTTCTCTACAGTCACCAATTTCGCCGATGACAAAGGCGCGATCATTCATCGCCTCTACCCGCTGCAAAACATCTAAAACAGCGTTATCAGGCACAACGATTATCATCCCGAGCCCCATGTTAAATGCCCGCGCCATTTCTTTTTCGGAGATATTGCCGGCCTGCTGCAGAAAAGAAAAAATGGGTGGAACATCCCAACTCTCTTTACGAATTAAAATGCTGCAGGTTTGCGGCACAACCCGTACCAGATTATCAGAGATGCCGCCGCCGGTGATATGCGCAATACCATGGATTGGCAGATCTTTAAGAAGACCATTAACTGTGGCGGCGTAAATCTTGGTCGGTGTCAGCAATTCTTCGCCAATGGTTTTACCCAGCTCAGGTATGGTCTCGTCAATTTTTAATTTAAGCATCTCAAAACAAATTTTGCGAACCAGCGAATACCCGTTGCTGTGCAACCCGCTGGAGGCGATCCCGACAAGCTTATGCCCCACACGGATTTCCGTTCCGTCGATAATTTTACTGTTATCCACAATCCCGACAGCAAACCCGGCCATATCATATTCATTGTTCTCGTAAAATCCGGGCATTTCAGCTGTTTCGCCACCTAGCAGCGGACATTGCGCTTGCTTGCATCCCTCGGCAATCCCTTTTATAATCTGGGCGACGCGCTGATTGTCAATTTTTCCCATCGAGAGATAGTCAAGAAAGAAAAGTGGCTTTGCACCCTGGACTATGATATCGTTGACGCACATTGCCACCAGATCGATGCCGACCGTATCGTGTTTATCCAGCATAAATGCGATCTTAAGCTTGGTACCAACCCCATCGGTCGAGCTGACCAAGACCGGTCTATCCAGGTTCGCAAGATTTAGTGAAAAAAGGCCGCCGAATCCACCGATATCACCAATGACGCCGGAGCGGAACGTTTTTTTGGCAATCTCACCGATGGTCTTCACCAGCTTGTTGGCCTTGTCAATATCAACGCCAGCATCGGCATATGTGAGGGACTCCTTCATATTGATCTCCCGATTTTAAGTCTTATCGTTAGGACTTGAATGGATCTATTTCTATGCGATTCAGGTGTATAAACCGAAAACTCAATCACAAAAACGCTTGAAAATTAATCTGATCCGGAATAAAAGTCAAAACAATTTTTGGAAGTCACATACGTAAGGCACCTCACCGGACGCCCGAAGAGCGGATAATCGGTGGCTCAGAATGGGTATATGGAGGCACTTATGTTTACCTTTGCCAGATTGGATCGTTTACCACCTTATGTATTTGCAACGGTCAACGAAATTAAAATGGAAGCCAGGCGTGCGGGCCGCGACATTATCGACCTGGGAATGGGCAATCCGGATCTGGGCACCCCGCAACATATCGTCGACAAACTGATTGAGGCCGCCCAAAAAGCGCCGAATCACCGCTACTCGGCCTCGATGGGAATTACCAAATTACGTGTGGCAATATCCAGTTGGTATGATCGCCGGTTTGGCGTGTCCATCGATCCGGACAAAGAAGCGATTGCAACCATCGGGGTCAAAGAAGGGATCTCACATTTGATTCTGGTAACCATCCGTCCGGGGGACGTTGTTTTCACCCCGAATCCGACCTACCCGATTCATCCGTATTCAGCCATCATTTCGGGTGGGGATGTCAGGGGCATCCCCGTGGGTCCGGAATCCGATTTTTTTGAAAACCTGCTATCCGCAACCAAAACCACATGGCCAAGACCTAAAGTCTTAATCATCAGTTACCCCCACAACCCCACCACCGAGGTGGTTGATCTGGCCTTTTTTCAAAAGATCGTCGATTATGCCAAAGAGCACAACATTATGATCATACACGACTTCGCATACGCGGACCTGGTCTTTGACGGGTATGAAGCCCCGAGTTTTCTGCAGGCAAAAGGCGCCAAGGATGTCGGTGTTGAGTTCTTCTCCTTATCAAAAAGCTACAGCATGCCGGGATGGCGTGTGGGCTTTTGCGTGGGCAATCCGGAAATCGTATCGGCTTTGCGCCGCATAAAAAGCTACCTCGATTATGGCATTTTTCAGCCGATCCAGATTGCTTCTATCATTGCACTAAACGGGGAGTACGATTGTGTCGAACACATCCGCGAGACATACAAAGAAAGAAGGGATGCACTGGTGAATGGATTGAACCGAATCGGCTGGAATATAAAAAGCCCCAAGGGCACCATGTTCGTGTGGGCCAAGATTCCCGATAAATATGTTGAAATGGGATCGGTGGAGTTTTCCAAGATGCTCATCGCAGAAGCCGAAGTTGCCGTATCGCCGGGTCTGGGTTTTGGAGAATACGGAGATCAATATGTCCGTTTTGCCTTGATTGAAAACCCCATGCGGATTAACCAGGCCATCAGGGGTATAAAGAAGATTATGTAGTGGAATTAAATAAAATTAGGTTACATTTTTGGACTGCAAACTGTTTGGAGATATTAAATCCGAATTTTTGACGCTATTAGAATAAAAAGAGCACATTTGCCCTACATATATAGGAGACTAGGTGATGAAAGAGATCCAGGTGGGTTTGCTCGGTTACGGCACCGTGGGTACCGGCGTGGCCAAATTGCTTACGCACAGCAGCCAGGTGATTAGCGCACGTCTCGGGGCGAGCTTGAATCTCAAATGGATTGCCGATATTGACCTCGAAACAGACCGGGGTATCCAGATTAATGAAGGCGTGCTGACCACCGATGCAAACGCGGTCGTCAACGATCCGGATATCGATATCATTATCGAAATGATCGGCGGAGAAGGCATTGCCAAAGAACTCATTTTAAAAGCCATCGAAAACGGCAAGCCGGTCATCACGGCCAACAAGGCGCTATTAGCCAGTCAGGGAAACGCTTTGTTTAAAGCTGCCGCTGAAAAAGGTGTAGACCTGGGCTTTGAGGCTGCCGTCGGAGGATGCATGCCGATTATCAAAGCCATGCGAGAATCGTTGGTTGCAAATCGGATCCAATCGATGATCGGCATTTTAAATGGAACCTGCAATTATATTCTAACCAAAATTACCGAAGAAAGAAGCGCATTCGGCGATGCCCTGACCGAAGCACAGACCAGAGGCTATGCCGAAGCTGATCCCACCCTGGATGTCGAGGGCATCGATACAGCCCATAAGATTGCGATCCTGACGGCGCTGGCTTACGGTACGGTAATTAATTTGCCGGAAGTATACATTGAAGGCATCACCAAGATTACCCCGCTGGATGTCGAGTTTGCTGAGCATTTCGGTTATCGTATCAAGTTGCTGGCGATTAGCAAAAACCATGGCGATAAAATTGAAGCACGCCTACACCCGACCATGATTCCGTTTGACAACCTTCTTTCGAGTGTCAGCGGCACGGTCAATGCCGTCATGGTTTCCGGTGATGCAGTCGGCGACATCATGCTGTATGGCCGAGGGGCCGGGATGATGCCGACTGCCAGTGCCGTGATCAGTGACGTGGTCGATATCGCCCGCAATCTCATGGCAGAAACCAAACGTCGGATTCCAGGCCTTGCATATCAAAGGGATCAAATACAAAACATCAGAATTATGTCGATGGATGAAATTGTGACCCATTACTATTTTCGATTTGCAGCACTCGACCGCCCCGGTGTTCTTTCTAAAATATCGGGGGTTTTAGGCAGCCATGACATCAGCATCCAGTCCGTCCAGCAGAAAGGCAGAAAAACCAATGGATCGGTACCCGTTGTTATGGTGAGTCACCGGGCGAGGGAGGTGGATGTTCAAAAAGCATTAACAGAAATCTACAATCTGGATGTGGTAAGCGACAAGCCGGTCCTGATTCGGATTGAAGATGAACAACTCGATTAAGTCCTAAGTTGAGACGGAAATGAGGATTATGTATATTGTTTGCGCAGACATGGAAGGTATCTTTACACCTGAAATATGGATTAACGTTGCTGAGATTACCGGTATAAAAGAACTTAGGCTGACAACCCGGGATATTAACGATTATGATGTTTTGATGAAAAGACGCCTGGCGATTTTAAAGCAGCACGGGCTGAAGCTTCAGGATATCCAGGCCGTTATCGCCAAAATGAAGCCGCTCGAGGGGGCTAAGCATTTCCTTGATTGGCTTCGCTCCCGGCTGCAAGTCATTATCGTATCGGACACCTATGTAGAATTTGCAGGGCCATTGCTTGAAAAGCTTGGCCAGCCGACGCTTTTTTGCAATACCTTATCGGTCGATGCCGATGGATCAATTTCCGGATATAACCTGCGCCAGAATGACGGCAAGAAAAAGGTGGCAATTGCTTTAGCAAATCTCAATTATAAGGTCATTGCGATTGGCGATTCCTACAACGATATCACCATGATGAAAACAGCTGAGAATGCCATCCTGTATTGCCCCCCCGATAATGTCAAGGCGGAATACTCGGAATTCGC
>JASFIU010000398.1:0-4811 GCA_050122495.1 Desulfobacterales bacterium
AATAGCTGCCGTCCAGGGTTTCCATATCCTTCAACATAAAATGGAAATTTACGGTATTTGCGCCGAATGTCTCAAAGAGCGTATCCAGCTGATGGCGTTGATAAGAGCAAAACCGGGAGAACGGCTTGTCATCAAAGAATTTAGTGGAGGCGTCAATGCCCGCATGCGGTTGTTGTCAATGGGGTTACGGCCCGGAGATCAAATTGAAGTCATAACAAACAACCGCCAGGGGCAACTGGCGATAGCGGCGGATTTCAAACGCTATGTTCTCGGTCGCGGACTCGCCCAAAAGATTCTGGTTGAACCGATTAAATTTGCAGATAAGAACCCATAAACCTCCATATACAAAATGGCACCATTTGAACCGGCATATATCAAAACTTTTGAGAAAGGGTTGCTGCAAGAAAAAATTAATGCCGCCTACCAGCTTCTGGATGCTTGCAGACTTTGCCCGCGAAAGTGTGGCGTTGACCGCCTTTCCGGCGAAACCGGTGTATGTAAAACCGCCAAGCATGCCCTTGTTTCCAGCTACAATCCACATTTCGGTGAGGAAGCGCCTTTGGTCGGCACTAACGGCTCCGGAACCATATTTTTTACCCACTGTAATCTCATGTGTTTGTTTTGTCAGAACTTCGACATCAGCCACCAGGGCTATGGTCAAAAAATAGGTGACGCGGAACTGGCAGCCATCATGCTCGCTTTGCAGCAGCTCGGATGCCATAATATCAATTTTGTGACACCTTCACACGTGGTGCCGCAAATTCTTTCCGCCCTTGAGATTGCAATCCAGCAGGGTCTTTCAGTGCCGTTAGTTTATAATTCCGGCGGTTACGATCTTCCTTCAACCCTCAAATTGCTTGAAGGCGTGTTTGATATATATATGCCGGACTTCAAATTCTGGGACCCGCAAATCGCTGAAAACGCCTGCCAGGCCGCGGACTATCCCGGTATCGCGCGCAGCGCCTTACGCGAAATGCACCGTCAAGTCGGTGAGCTAAATGTTGATGAAAACGGCATTGCTCAGACGGGCCTGTTGATTCGACACCTGGTCTTGCCCAACGGACTGGCGGGAACCCGTGAGGTCATGCGGTTTATCGCTCAGGACATTTCAACCCGCAGCTATGTGAACCTCATGTCCCAATACCGGCCCTGCGGGCGTGCCTCCGAAGTTAAAGGATTGAATGCGTCCCTTTCAGCGGCCGATTTTCAAACCGCACTGCAGGAGGCAAAAGCCGAAGGAATAACGCGGCTCGATCAACCCGGGCGCGCCTTTTTGTTTCGGTAATATGGATTATCATCATGAACAAAATTTTTGTGGTAGGCGACATTCATGGGTGCTTCGATCAACTCTATGCACTCATAGACAAACTCCCGATTGATCATGACCGGGACCAAGTGATCTTCATCGGAGATTATATTGACCGCGGACCGAGCTCCGTTAAAGTCGTGGACTATCTGGTGAATTTTAAAGAGATCTTTCCGGATACCATATTTTTAAAAGGCAATCATGAAGATATGCTGCAAAATTACCTGGATGGCAGGGATCGGTTTACCTACCTGTTAAACGGTGGGCAGCAAACCCTGGACGAATATCTGAACCGGTTCGGCAATCCGCAAGCATTTCCGATTCCACCCGAACACCTCGAATTTTTTAATTCGTTGGACCTTTATTATCAGACCGAAGACTATATCTTTGTGCATGCCGGGCTCCGCGAAAAAGTAGCGCTTGAATCACAAAATACAATGGATCTGCTTTGGATCCGCGATGAATTTATCCACTCTGATTTTGATTTCGGTAAGCGGGTGATATTCGGACATACCCCATTTAAACAGCCATTGGTGCAGTGGAATAAAATCGGAATCGATACCGGAGCCGTTTATGGCAACCGCCTGACCTGTGTCCAGTTACCCGAAACGGAATTTTTCTCAACATGATGCCATGGCATTCCCGCTTAAGCGCAAATGCACAAAGCGGCAAACCGGGCTGACAAATGTAAATGCAGTGACCTTCAGCAAGCTGAGGGGTATTCAGGCGAAGGCCAATAAAATTCTACCCGAGCTTGACAACCGGTATCAATTTCGCGTACCTGTCAACTAAACATACGAAAAATGCTAGCGATGAGGAGGTAATCAGATCGTCATGAAAGTCCAATCCATCATCATTATCATACTGATCATCGCGTCTGCGGGCATCGCCAATGCGGAACGACTGGCGGTATCATCCCCGGTGGCAAATATACGTTCCGGTCCGGGAACCAGCCATAATGTTATATGGAAGGTGGAGCAATACTTTCCGATCCTTGTGATTGAAAAATCCGGCGAATGGTATCGCTTCGAAGATTTTGAAGGCGACAAAGGATGGGTGCATCGGTCGCTCGTGAGCAAGATTCCGGCAGTGATCACCAGAAGTGATAGCTCCAACATCCGTTCGGGTCCCGGTACAAGTCATCAGGTGCTTTTCACCGTTGAAAAAGGAATACCGTTTAAGGTTCTCAAGCGTCAAAAGAGCTGGATTCAAATCGAACATGCCGATGGGGATAAAGGCTGGATCCATAAATCGCTGGTCTGGTAGCCGCTATGCAGCCATTTCCAAATATGGATGATAACAAAAAATTGATCGTCGCTGTAGGTAATGCTTTAGTTGATATGCTGGCTTACGAAAACGAGGACTTTGTAAGGAAAACGGGTGGTGCCTTAGGCGGAATGACCTATGTGGAAAAGGAATTTATCGAACAAACCCTGACGATGTTATCCGAGCAGCCCATTACCGTGCCCGGCGGATCCGCCTGCAACACCGCTGTCGGGGTCGGCAGGCTCGGTGGGGTGGCGCGTTTTATCGGCAAATGCGGCAATGGAGAGCTGGGTGCTTTCTTTGAAAACGATTTGAAGAATCAAAATGTTGAACCGGCTTTATTGCGATCAAATTCACCGACCGGCCGGGTTCTTTCAGTCGTTACGCCCGATGCGCAACGCTCCATGTTTACCTGCCTGGGCGCCGCCGCCGAAATGTTACCTGAGGAAATATCTGAAAATTGCTTCGAAGGCGCCGCCATCGTTCATATCGAAGGCTACCTTCTGTTTAATTCGCAACTAATCTTAAAGGTCTTAAAAACAGCTAAGGCTTGTGGAGCACTGATAGCTCTGGATCTACCCAGCTATAATGTTGTCAAAGAATCCCATGAGCTATTGAAGCACATCGTTGAAACCTCCGTTGACATCCTTATGGCCAATGAAGATGAAGCCCGGGCCTATACCGGACATGCAGATGAAACCCGGGCCGCCAACGCGCTGGCCGAAAAAGTCGATATTGCCGTACTTAAAATGGGAGGACGAGGCAGTTTGATCGCCCACCATAACGAGATATTTCCGATTGCTCCGCAAGGTAGTGGTCACGCTGTCGATAGTACCGGAGCCGGTGATTTATGGGCAGCGGGCTTTTTGTACGGGCTGGTCAGCGGATATCGGCTTCAAAAATGCGGTGAGCTTGGCTCGGCCTGCGGGTATGAAGTATGTCAGGTAATGGGCGCCAATATCCCCGAAGCGGGGTGGGAAAGGATAAAAAAGCTGTTGGAGTAATGGAGAATAATTAATTGCGGATTGCAGATTGCGGATTGAAACATCAAATGTGGCGCGAATTTATAATCCGAAATCCGCATTCCGCAATCCGAAATCTTAAATACTCCATGTATCAATTGTATTGCAAATATTTTGATTTTTGCTTTAAAAAATTAAGCGTTAAGAAATTTTAGGGGGTTAAATGGCAGCGAGTAAGAAAAGCCGTAAGGAACTATTAAAAAAACCGGATGAATTTATCACCTTTACCGGAAAGGTAATTCGTTTTGTCACTGACAATCAGAAACCGATTTCCTATGCCCTGTATACGGTTGTGGGGATTGTATTAATCATCTTCGGCTACCGGTTCTTCGCCCAGCGTGCGGAAGCAAAAGCATTTTCAATGCTTGAGCAAACCATGGCCAAATATGAAGCACAGAAAAGCGCAACGTCTGCCCTGGAAGCTTATCGAAATGTATCGGAGGAATTTCAAGGCATTGTCGCAAAATATGGCGGAAATGCCGGCGGTAAGCTTGCCAGGGCCAGTTATGCCAATATCAGTTACGATGCCGGAGAGTACAACAAGGCCATCGAGCTTTATAAGCGATCCTTGAATGACTTTAAAGATCATCCCCTGGTTTACAACCTGATTCTCAGTGGTCTCGGATACGCTTATGCGCAAACGGGAGATAATTCCAATGCCATTATGTATTTTGAAAAACTAGTTGCGGCAACGGATTCGGGCAATCGGGATGAGGCGCTTTTTGCCCTCGGTATGCTGTATGAAAAGTTAGGCGAACCTGACAAGAGTCATCAGGCATTTAATCAAATTCTTTCCAGTTATCCGAACTCCATGTATTTCGATGTTGTCGAAGAAAAACTAGCCCATACGGAGCCCGAATCATCCTCCTGACGCTCCTCGAAATTTAAAAAAGCAAATTGAAAAAAATTTAATTAACCGTTGTTTAGAATTGGCTTCAACCCCCCAGGTTGTGTTCGAGGGTAAGGCGCAGGCCGAGTCAAAAGCGGAGCATACACGATAGTATGTGAGCATTTTGAGTCGGACTGCAACGCAGCCATCGGACACAAGATGGGGGGTTGAAGCCAATTCTAATGTTTTATGCCGACATCTAGGTTATACTTCTTTATTTTCTGATTCAGGCCGCTTTTACCGATACCCAGCAAGGCGGCCGCATGGGATTGCACATTATTGGATATTTTTAACGCACGCTCGATCAAGGTTTTTTCGATCATCGCCA
>JASFIU010000399.1:0-4801 GCA_050122495.1 Desulfobacterales bacterium
CCCCTTCTCTCTTCTCTAATAAATCATAAAAACGTCCATATGTGGTTAAATCTATTTCAAGAGGGCCAATGCCACCCCGGGCGGACAGGGTGATGTTGGCTTCGCTTACAGCTCGATCACTATTTATCTTAATAAATGGCTGAGCAACAATATGCTTTGCTTGATTACCCTTTTCACTCATTTCCTTTGATGAATCAATAAATTGCTCGAACTGTCCATCAAACCATGAAACAGAAATTTTTCCCTCAGGCCAAAAAGTGTCTTTGAGCTGATCCCAGTTACCGCGATCTCTGTGATAAACCCATGCTTTGATAAGTTCAGAAATTGCGTCTCTATCAGAAACATTTTCGGATGTACCGAGAGATTCGTTCATCTGGAACCTCCTTTTTTCTCGTTCTCCAAAGTACCGATGTGGAGAAGATAGTAAAAGTTTCAGCATTGCAGAGAAGATTGTGTCGTCAAATCTGAAAATTTGAGGTTACAGCAGAAGACACAACCCATACTATCGTTAATGGATGGACTGCTTTTTTTCCAGAGATGCTAAGGCCTCCAATTCCTGTTCACATTTTTGTTGCCAGACGGCAATGCCCCAGCCTTGGAAATCGCTGTGAAGTTCGGTGAGTAAGGAGCGGCTGCGCTCGATTTCTCCCGTTTGCGCCAGCACTTGTGCCAGATAAAAGCGCGTCTGGGCAGCCGGCACGACGGCTGCGACCGCTTCGTCACCCTGTATCGACTTTTGGAAACACTTTTCTGCCTGCATATAGTCGGGGGAAGCCTCCGCCATCAGAAGCAGGCCCTGCAAGAAGTCAAAGCGTGGTTTCCACCAGCTAGGGGCCAACTCGGCCAGCTTCCGCCCTTCCTCGTAATGCTGCTTTGCCGATTTTAGGTCGCCTGATTCTAACTCGGCCCTCATCAGGTCGAAATGGAGATTGATTACATGACCGGTGCGGATCGGTTTTCCTTTGATGGCTTTCAGCGCTTTATGGCATGAAGACAGCGCGGGTGCAAAATCCTCCATCCCCAGAAGGACGTTGGCTTTGGCGACGCTGAAAACAAGGATCATAAAAGAATTATCCGATTGTTCAGCCAACCCCAATAATTGATCTATTTTGGCCGCCGCCCCGAAATGGTCCTCGCCGATTAGAGAAATAAAAAGACCCTGCCAGGAACAATACGTCATCTTGGTGGTAAGATTGCTAATCTGTTCCAGTTCCGGCGTATATCCCTTCTCGAAAATTTCCTTGGCCTTAGCAATTCGGCCCATGACTCCCAGGTTGTACCCCAGTTGGCCGCAACCCGCAGTATAGCCAAGCACATTCAACCCGATCGCATATTCGGTTTTCTGACCTAGCTTTTCATAGGCCCTCACGGCTTTTGAGATATGGGGCTCGGATTTCTGCCACAGACCCTGTCCAATGTAACACCCTCCCGAAAGAAGGTTGGCAACTGCCAGTGAAAGCTCTTCGCCGGTTCCCTCAAGATACTGAATGGCCTGCAAGGCATAATGTTCAGTCTTTTTGAAATTACCGCGGAAGACGTAAGAGTAACCGATTCCGAGATATATAGTGCCGAGCCGTATACGGTCATTCAGCAGCTTAGACGTCGTTTCGGCCTGCAAACATACCGCTTCTGCTTCTTCAAACTGCCCCAATCCTAAATTACTCCAACAGATATCCAGTTGAATATCCACCTGGCTTTCCTGCCGGAGCTTGTTTTCCGGGAGTTTCAGGAGCCACTCTAAGGTCTGTTCACAAATCGTTACTGCTTGCTGGAACTGGCTCAATTTGTTGGCCTTCTCTGCGGCCAGCCGGCCGAAGTGCACCGCCTTTTCCCACTGCTCGGACAGGGCATAATGATGGGCCAGCAATTCGTATTGTTCCTCGATACGGTCAGCATACAGTTGTTCAACGGCATCGCCGATTTTCTCATGCAGATTCTTCTTTTTCTTAGTTAATATGGATTCATAGACCACATCCCGGGTCAGGGCATGTTTGAATATATAAGTTGTATCGGGATATATTCCTCTTTCATATAAAAGCTCTGAATCCTTTAAAACGGATAAATGCGATAGCAGCTCCTGTTCCGGCAACCCCTTAACGCTCTTTATCAAATCATAGCTGAATTCCCGCTCGATGGCAGAGCCGGTCTGAAGCACCTCTTTGGCACCATCGGTTAACGAGTCCACCCGGGCCATGATGACATCCTGAATTGTGGAAGGAATGGTCACATCCTGGATATCTTTTGCCAAGCGACATGTATTGTTTATTTTCTCAATGAGTTTTAGATCATTCAGGGATTTTAGGAACTCTTCGATAAAAAAAGGAACCCCCTCTGTCTTTTCCAGAATCAATTCTTCAAGTTCACTATCGATTTGCTCCGTGCTCAGAAGGTCGGCTACCATGGATAGACTTTCGCGGTTGGAGAGCCGGTTTAGATTGATTTGATTGTGATATGACTTGCCGCCCAAGGTGTGTACAAACTCAGGCCGGTAGGTGAATATCATTAGAACTTTGGCCCCCGCTAGGCCTTCCAAGTTACATTTCAATACTTCCTCCGAACTCTTATCCGACCAGTGCAGGTCCTCATAGGCCAGGATCAGCGGCCGTATCTGGGAACCTTTAAGCGTAATTCGGTTTATGACTTCAACAATTCGATCTTTTTTTGCCTCAGGGCTCATGGGAATCTGGTCGATGCCGCTGTCTTTTACTGAAAAAAGCTCCAGCAGATAAGGGAGCGATGAAACTTCATCTAATCCTAGTATTTCTAAGCCTCTTTTGACTTTTTCTCTGATCTCTGAATCCCCATCACCCTGGCGGATATCGAAGTTTGATTTTAGGCTGTCAATAACCGGATGGTAAGCAACCCCGCTGCTGTAAGACAGGCATCTTCCTTCTAAAAACATCACGTCCGCACTGGATACCGCTTTTCTGAACTCATACAAGAGTCTTGATTTGCCGATCCCGGCCTCAGACACGATTGAAAAGGCCTGTCCTCGACCGCCTTTGGCGCGCTCAAAGCCATCTATCAGCAGTTCAAGTTCCCGCTCTCTTCCAACAAACGGTGTCAGACCTCTTTCAGCACTGACATCGAATCTCGTCCTGCTTGTACTGGTGGCAATCGCCCTATAAATTCTAACGGGCTCTTTTTTGCCTTTAATCTGCTTTTCTCCCAGAGCCTCAAATCGAAAAAGCCCCTCGGTAAGCTTAAATGTATCTCCGGTAACATAGGTTGTGCCGGGTTCTGCCTGTCCCTCCATTCTGGAGGCCAGATTGACCGTATCGCCGACTGCCTTGAACTCAACCCTCAGATCATTACCCACCGTACCCACCACCACCGGCCCGGTGTGAATGCCGATTCGCATCTTGACAGGCGGGATATCTTTTTTATCCTGTCTCAATTGGTCACTGAATTTTGCCAATTCCCGGTGAATGGCAAGGCTGGATCGAATTGCGCGTTGAGAGGCATCCTCCAGAGCGATGGGCGCCCCAAACAGGGCCATGATTCCATCGCCGGTCATCTCGTTGACCGTTCCCTCGTAATCGTGGACTTTGTGAATCAGGATTTCATAAACCTGATCCATGATCGCATAGGCGTCTTCGATACCCAGCAACTCCGATAATGGGGTAAAGCCTACCATGTCGCAGAACATCACGGTCACCTGCTTGCGTTCGCCTTCAATTCTGTCCCTTTGAGACAGAATTTTTTCAGTGAGACCTTTGGGAAGATATTTTTGAATCTTTTCTATTTTCTGATCAAAGGAGAGGTCTTTGGCAGGCACCTCCGGCGCTTTTAGCAGATCATGGCCGCATTTATTGCAAAACTTGAAATTAGCAGGCGGAACCGCTCCGCAATTGGGGCAACTCACTTCTAGCGCTGCACCACAGTCCCCACAAAATGCTGAGTCTTCCGGATTCTCAAACTGACATTTTTGGCATTTCATTTTCATGCCCTCCATTAGAGAAGTTAAGCAGTTTGAAAGATGTTAAATTTTTGGGAAGCCAGGGCCTATTTCAGCGTAAGTGAAATTGAGAAGTTGAGAATCGGTTCAACGATGAGTGGCCATAAGAGAGATGCGTTTTTGCGAAGTAACGATGCGCATAAGATCCAGTTGAGTTGAGCAGCATGCTAAAAGTTAAATATGTAAAGTTCTTTCAAATGTCAATAAAATGGGATTAATTTGCTGAAGTTTGAGATGGGAAAAATAGCATTTAAGAGTGGCTAAACAATTTATGCGCTTATTATTCTTCACTTCCTAATGCTTTTTTGATTTTATAGGAACGCTCAAAGTATTGTTTCAATTTTTTCTGAACCGCACCGTAAACCGTCCCCTCGGGATATTGCCCCTTTTTATTGGGTTTGCCGGCCGGAACGCCCGTCAGAATCTCGATGCCTTCTTCAACCGTGGCGACCTGGTAAATATGAAACTTGTTTTGCTTAACCGCATCGAGCACGTCTTTTTTGAGCATCAGATTCTGTTTGTTGGCACGCGGAATCATCACCCCCTGGTTGCCGGTCAGGCCCTTTTCTTTGCACACGGCAAAAAACCCTTCGATTTTTTGGTTGGCATCGCCGATGGCCTGGATCTGGCCTTTCTGATTTACGGAACCGGTGACCGCAATCCCCTGTTTGATGGGAATATCCGAAAGGCTGGAGATAATGGCATACAGCTCGGTGGACGATGCACTATCGCCGTCGATACCGTAATAGCTTTGCTCGAAGGTAATGCTGATCGATAAACTCAGGGGATAATACTGGGCAAAAGTTCTTCCCAGATATCCGGATAAGATTAACACACCTTTGT
>JASFIU010000400.1:0-4799 GCA_050122495.1 Desulfobacterales bacterium
GCCCCTTTGATTTGTTAGCGTTTAGCAGTTTCGTGCTCTGAAATATACATGTGAGCAGATACGCTTAATTTTATACACAATTGGTAAAATAAACAAGTAAAGTTTGAGCCGGGGTGCCGCGGGTGGAGGCGCTCGGTTGAAACGCAGGTTGGTCTAAGGGTCTGTATTCGTTTGATTTGTCGGGTTTATGAATGCGGGGGCATCACCCATGCTTCTCCGGTGATGACCGCCTCCCCATTCTGATTGGTGAACGCGGTTTCCAGTCGTACACGGTTTTTTGCATTGATGATTTCCAAAACTTCCAGGCGGAGTGTGATCTCATCGTCGATAAAGACAGGTTTGAGAAACTTTAAAGTCTGAGAGAGATAAATGGTTCCCGTTCCCGGAAATTGACATCCTAAAATACCGGACAGCAAACCGGCCCCAAGCATGCCTTGGGCCACGCGCTTCTTAAAAATCGTCTGCCGGGCATATTCTTCATCTAGGTGAATGGGATTATGATCGCCGGTTACCCTGGAAAAACCCTCGATTAATCCGGCGGTAATGGCAAAACTCGTTTTGTATGTTTGACCAACCGTTAATTGATCTATGGTAAATTGTTTTCCATCTGTTTTCTCGGTTTGGGCTTTCATGACGGAATCCTTCTTTTTTGTGGTAATTTTGTAGCTGCTGGTCCTCTCAGCTGGCCTAGCTGGATTGCAGATTAGCGTCATCCCATAAAAACAACAAGAAAAAAGCAAAGGATTTGGTTGAAAAACCCGGATAAGCGCATGCATTTTTCTTGACATCGACGGCATTATTCAATTTAAATCTAGATCGTCCTTTGCGCTTTATGAAAAAAAAAGGCGTGTTTATGGCCAGACTGTAAGAACACTAGAAGTGATTTCAAAACCTCAGATCAGGTTCAAGGGTAAGGCGCAGGCCGATCGGGAAAGCGCAGCATACATGAGTATGTGAGCATTTAGCGGAGGTCTGCAACGCAGCCATTGGACCTTAGATGGGGTTTTAAAAACACTTCTAGATTTCATTGGAGGTACTACCATGGTTTCAGTCCAGGAAAATGAAAACGGCATTACTCAAATAACGATCAAAGGCCGCCTGGATGCGGAGACGGCCCCAGACGCGGATGGCTTGATCAAAGACACGGTTGCTCAGGGTAAAGTCCGGCTGCTTTTTGACCTGTGCGACCTTGATTATATAAGCAGTGCCGGTCTGCGATTGATTTTGCAGACGGCAAAATCAGTTTACGAAAAAGGGGGCCAAATCGTGCTGTGCTGCTCAAACATAATGGTGCGGGAAGTTCTGGCGACCAGCCGACTTCCGCTTGCAGATTCCATTGCGGCCGGAATAAGGAAGTTCTCATAAAGTATTTATTCTTAAAACCAAAACACCGGCATCTATGGGAAATTTGGCATGGGAACCATATAAGGGCAAAAACCATGAACATTAATATTACATGCAGGCTAATCGTTTTTACCATCATTTTAACCATGGGATGTGCGGGCACCCCTCAGAAACCCGGTCACTTCAAGAAACATTCTGCAGATGAGCAGAAGGTGATCATTCAAAAAATAAAAGATAATATGGCTGACTACGACATTATTGACTGTCGGGCGCTTTCGATTTTTGATCCGAAAAATGATGACAAAACCATAGAAATAAATGACAGACGCTGCCGGCCGTTTGTTCGGCAAACCGAGCATGATTTCGTCACAATACATGATGCAATTGGAATCAGATCCCTGGTGGCACCTGACGGTCAGGTGTTCGGGTACATCACCTGGTCTTTACAGCGAGTTTATATCAATGCCGAGCAGGTTGATGCCAAAACGATGCGAATATCGGCAGCGCGTAAACCGGGCGGGGCCCCCGGACGTTAGTGAATAAATGGTCGTTTGATCCCACAGTGAATATGGCTGAAAAAATTAGTGAAAAAGGAGGCTGTGATGGAAATCTGCAAGACGGTTGACAATATTTCCTGGCGCCCGCATCCGGTTGCCGAAGGAGTAGATATTAAACCTCTGGCCACTAAGAGTGGAGATGACCTCAATGTGACCTGTATGCTCGTAAGGATTCCGTCTGGAAAAGTAATACCCGAACATATCCATGAAGATCAGGTCGATATTCTCTACCCGTTGCAGGGCAAAGCCGAAATGGTTGTCGAAGGAGCCGGAACATTTGCGCTAAAGCCGGGCATTGTGGTTATCGTACCCACAGGTGCAAAACACGGAATTTCCAAAGTGACC
Organism: Desulfobacterales bacterium; assembly: GCA_050122495.1. GTDB lineage: Bacteria > Desulfobacterota > Desulfobacteria > Desulfobacterales > JAHEIW01 > JAHEIW01. Next base: position 2,247 of record JASFIU010000400.1, read on the forward strand.
GAAGAATTGCTAATTTACGACGTTTTTCAGCCGGCTACATTATAACAGCATATGTTGGGGACTTTGTTGACCCTTCCGCTAACTATTCCTATTTATTGACATTGATGTTCAGTTAAAGTATTTTCGGCGTTAATCATTCAGCGTTGCTTCACTCCGATTCAGACTGCTCAAATATAAGAGGAGGGCATAAAAATGAAATGCCCAAATTGCCAGTTTGAGAATCGTGATGGGGCTAAATTTTGCAATGAGTGTGGTTCCAAATTTGAACTGACCTGCCCGGCGTGTGAGGCTACCAACCGAGTTGGTAGTAAATTTTGTGACGAATGCGGATCTAAGCTAAGCCGACCTGTTGAACAAGCCCCTAAAGACCTCTCACTCGATGAAAAGCTAACTAAAATTCAAAAGTACCTTCCCAAAGGACTTACCGAAAAAATCCTATCTCAACGGGACCGGATCGAAGGCGAACGCAAGCAGGTCACGGTCATGTTCTGCGACATGAAGGGTTTTACCCCCCTGTCGGAATTACTGGGTATCGAAGAAGCATACGCGATCATGGATCAGGTGTACGAAATTCTGATTCACAAAGTCCACGACTACGAGGGCACGGTCAACGAGATGACCGGTGACGGCATTATGGCGCTGTTTGGCGCTCCGGTTGCCCTGGAGGATGCACCCCAGCGGGCGATTCGATCCAGCCTGGCCATTCATCGGGAAATGGCCAAATTCAGTGATCAATTGAGACAGGAAAAAAGAGGGGTTCCGCCGGTTAAAATGCGCATCGGCATCCATACCGGACCGGTGGTGGTGGGCACCGTGGGCAATGATCTGCGCGTTGAGTTCAAGGCGGTTGGCGACACGGTCAATCTGGCCTCCCGCATGGAGGGGCAGGCCCAGCCCGGGACGACCTATATTACCGAGGACACCTTTAAGCTCACCGAAGGCTTATTTCGCTTCGAGGGCCTGGGGCAGAGGGTGATCAAGGGCAAGCAGGAGCCGGTCAATGTCTTTCGTGCTATCGCTCCCAGTACCATGCGAACCCGGTTTGATGTCAGTGCCGAGCGGGGGCTGACCCCTTTCGCAGGCAGAGAGCGCGAGCTCGAGCTTCTGCTCGACGGTTTGGAGCGGGCCAGGGCGGGCAGGGGTCAGGCTTTTTCCATAACGGCCGAGGCTGGAGTGGGAAAATCAAGGCTCTTGTATGAGTTCCGAAAGACCGTAGCCAGCGAAGATGTGACTTTTTTGGAGGGACGCTGTCTTTCTTACAGCCGAACTGTGGCCTATCATCCGCTCATTGATATCCTGAAGGCGAATTTCGATATCCAGGAAGATGATGGTGACTCTGAGATCAGGGATAAGGTCAAAAGGGGCTTGAAAATGCTAGGGGCCGATGAGGCTTCCACCCTTCCATATTTTTTGGAACTCCTGGCAGTCAAAGACAGCGGTATCGACAAAATCCCCATGAGCCCGGAAGTCAAAAAGGATCGAATCGTGGAGGCTTTTAAGCAGATCGCCCTCAAGGGTTCCGAGATCCGGCCCCTGATATTGGCTTATGAAGATCTGCATTGGATTGATAAGAGTTCAGAGGAGCTATTGAAATATGTTTTAGAAAGCATCCCGGGGGCAAGAATTTTAATGATCTTCACCTACCGGCCGGAGTTTGTGCACACCTGGGGCGCCAGGTCCTATCACAGCCAGATCATGTTGAACCGGCTTTCCAACCGCGAGAGCCTTATAATGGTCTCTTATCTCCTGGGAACCGAAGAGCTCGACAGGGACCTCGAGGAGTTTATCCTGGAGAAGACCGAAGGGGTTCCGTTCTTCATCGAGGAATTAATAAAATCCCTCAAAGACCTAAAAATCATAGCGAGAGAAAACAATCGATATCGTATCACAAAGGATATCAAAGAGGTGGCCATTCCTGCCACGGTTCAGGATGTGATTATGGCCCGGGTCGACTCGCTGCCAGAGGAGACCAAGAGCCTGCTGCAGACAATCTCAGCAATAGGGAGGGAGTCCAGCTATGATTTAATCAAGCAGGTAACGGGATTCGAAGAACAAAAATTGCTGCCGCGGCTATCGGTTTTAAAGGACGCAGAGCTTCTTTATGAGAGGGGCATATATCCCCAATCGACCTATGTATTCAAGCACGCGCTCACCCAGGATGTGGCCTATGACAGCTTGCTTCTCAAAAGGAAAAGGGAGCTTCATGAAGAGATCGGACAAGTTATAGAAGCATTGTATCAGGATCGGCTCGAAGAATACCATGAGTTGCTGGCTTACCACTTTAGGCGCAGTGCCAACGCCGACAAGGCCTTTCAATATCTGGATCTGGCCAACCAAAAGGCGGCCAGGCTCAACGCCATGGAGGAGGCCAAGGCCTATTTTGATGAGGCCATGGCGCTACTCGATACCCTGCCCGAAACCGAGGAGAACCGACAACTGCGAATCTCTCTGCTGGTAAACCAGGGGATCGTGTTCTTTCTGCTCATAAGGTCCACGGACTATTACGACCTATTGACGCGCTACGAGCCGATGGTGAGGGAATTAGATAATCAA
>JASFIU010000401.1:0-4782 GCA_050122495.1 Desulfobacterales bacterium
TGGGAATCGAGCCCCAAAAAACAAAATTTGGAAAAATTGCTATTAATCAGTGCCGAATTATTCGATCTTGAGGGAATCGAAGCCCCGCAAAATCTGAAAAAAATTGCCAGTTCCCTGAAGGTCAAATATGGGACTTTGCTCTCAACCAAGATGCTGCCGCTAAGCAGCGGTATAAGCATTTCGGTCAGAGCTATCCAGGATACTTTAAAGGAATACATCACCAAAACAAAGTCTGCCATAACGAGCGATAAACACGGCGAGCCGGAGCAAGAGCCCACCCGGGCTGATTTAAACCGCTCTGCCGACCTTCAAGTTCATTTGCGGCGGCTCTTTTCGCCCAAACAAAGTGATCTTGTATTTAAAAAGTTGAATGGCAAATCATTCACCAAAACCGAACGCGAATATTACTCCCGGGTGGTTCGAAAAAAATTGCTGGCCATCGCAGATACCGAGGTCGGTTACATTGCCGCAAGGCTAACCCGTAAATGAAACAAGTGCACTAAAGTTGGAAGTGAACTAAAGTGACTAAAGTTAAGGAATTCTGTCATTTATATAAAAGATGGAGCAACACGCCGCGCAAGCGCCTGCGCTGTGCGAGCGACACCATAACTTTAGGCACTTTAGCTCACTTTAGTTCACTTTAGTCACTTCACATCCGGTAAAGCAAAATGTGAGGAAGGTGTAATGGAAATTTTTTGGGATATAGGGTTACAGGTAGTCGAAATTCTAACGTTGTTATTTGGGGTTCTGGGAATGGCATTTTCCCTTCTGCTTTTGATCTCGCCCCGACTCACCAAAACCGCCGGCAACTTTTTTAATCGCATTATCAGCATCGAACCTAAAATCAACATCCTGGATAAGGATATTAAAACCGAAACCCTAGTTTACGGACATCATGTTATTTTTGGTTTATGCATGGTTGCCGGATCGTTGTTTGCCTTTATCTTTTTTGCATTTGATCTGGATATATCAAACTTTGTCAATGTGTTTATTGTTTCCGGGAAATATTTCGTAATCTTTGAAATTATTTTTAACACCTTTGCCTGGGTAGCAAGGGCTGCTTGCCTGCTGGGGATTGTGTTTGGCGGCTTTCTCCTTTTTGCTCCTGGGAAAATGCAAAATCTGGATACAAAGGTGAACGTCTGGTTTGAAACCAAGGGAATTTTTGCAAAACTGGATCAAGCGGGTCCTGAATTGGATGTTTTCTTATTCCGTCACCCCTTCTTCTTCGGCCTAACGGGAGCCCTCGCGTCATTTATTATCATCACCCTGTCTATCGTTAATTTGCTGAGTTGATCAATATTCACCGAGTTTTTATTTGACCCGTCAAGAATATTGATCTAATAATAGCTTCAAAAAATTGGAGCCTCCGCATTTTGTAAAACGGCGAATATGAGCGTCTCGCATTGGGCGAGACTCAGAGAGCACTCCGCAAAGTGATTTTGCTCCGTTTAAAGAGCGTTTCACTTGAGGAGCGCTGCGCTTAAAAAAAAAATTAAAACCTCAAGTTCCGAAGGAACGCTCCGCAAAGCCCGCAGGGCCGATCCTCAAGGCCGTATGGCCGCTCATGTAGTTTGTGTTAATTAATCGGAGTCGATTATGGAGAAAAGTGAGTTTCGAATTTTTCCTTCCGAAAGAATGAGTGCCGATTTTCCCTGGCCCATCTGGGCGGTGGGTTGGCTGTGTATTTTTAAAGGCAGTATATGGCTGGCTTACGAGCCTAATATCTCAAACTCAATGCTCTCTCTGCTCGGCTCTAAATATATGCTGCAGACGGTGCCCCTGATCGTTTTTGGAATTGGTATCTGGAATTTGCGGAAGTGGGCCGTGTGGGGTGCTGTTATTATCGCCGGGCTGAATTTGATTTTTATCATTGTTGCTCCGCAAACGTTCAGCTCGCTGGTGGTCAAATCCGAGGCCGCAATCTGGTCTGTTTTGCTGTCGATTGTGACGATGCTTTGCAACGGACCACTGGGCGATCTGCTGATCCTCCTATCCGCCCCCGTTCTATTCAGACATGCCAAAAAGATCTAAGGGTTCAAAGGTTCAACGTTCAAAGGTTCAGCGGTTAAATAACAGCAGAAAAAGTCAGATCAAAAAGGACAGGATTCCCGAATTGAGATATCTACGAGCAGGTGCCTAGCCCCAAGATCCCTAAACCCTTGAACCCTGAACCTGACAAAGCGAAGGCTGGTCGGGGCGAGAGGATTTGAACCTCCGACCTCCTGCTCCCAAAGCAGATTACCTATCAGCCAATTATTTTTTTAACTATCTGATTTAATAGCGTATTCTAAGCCACCCGATTTTATCCCTCCTTGGTGCTTAGTGTGCATGGTGTCAATATTTTCAGTATGTTATGCATGCTGTCGGCTGAAAAGGGTAGCTATCGGGTACCCAGGATGAAAATAAGATCAAAGAATTTGTTATTTCAAATGCTCTTCCGTATATAACGTTAGCTCGATCATTCGCTCAAGAAGTTCATCCACCTGCATTCCCGGGAAATTGTGACAAACCAGCTCTTTGCAAAATAGGCGGCAAATATAGCGGAGCTTTCGGCGTTTCTGCTTGCCAGCATAGACAAAGTCCCTATGTCCGTTATTGATAACGATTATATTATTATCTACATCGTAACGTGAACGCCACATTTCACCCGGTGCCCGACGATAGGTATATCCGGGAAGTCCTTTACGCAGGCCTGCATCCTTAGAAGATTGATCCAAGAGAGAATCGGTAACGGTTATCAGAGCCTCATCCCTGCATTCCGTATCTCCCTGTCGAACGATTACCATCAATGAGGTCAGGCATGGTTCCGGAGGTGCAATAAAAGTGACAGCTTCAGTATTATTCCCTTGGAGTTGACCTCCTCCTTCCATAATTTCCCATTGATATTCCAGGTTTTCCAAAACGACTCTTCGTGAACGGTCTCGGCAGACAACACGATATTTCTTTCGCTTGTCAACCGAAACGACACTCGACTTTGGAGAAATCAGCGCACTGAACAAGGGACCGGCATATTCAAAAAATTGTTTTTGAGTGGTGTCGTTGTCATCCAGTTCATGTGCATCTTTAGAATTGCTACCTCCGCGGTTGTTTCCTTTTCTGGAGCTTCCAGACATTGGTCCGCTGGTGAAAAGATCTTGTGGTTTTTTTCGAGGATTTCCCGCATGAATGTCAAACCAGTCGTATTCCTCCTGTGGAAGCCGTAAAAACGCCTCTTTGAGAGCACGCTGAACCCTGCGCAAAATTCGACGGCTTGATCTCTCCTCTTCGGCTTTGCGTTGATCTTCAATAATTTGTTGTAGATGACTTTCGACGGGTTCCATTGCCCGGTAAAAAGCATCAAAACGGTTATCCCGTAGTATTCCCTGACGTGTCCCCGGTGTAAGATTCAGAAACGGCGCATCCACAATGCCCTGCAGGTAACCAGCAGTCCAAGGATCTTTTTGGAATTGTTCAAGTTCAGTAATTGACGGTAGTACCCGCGTACCGCGCCGATACAACCCAATACGGTTTGAGGGTCCCGGATCGCTGAGATAAAGCTCCAGATAGATATCACCATGCTCCATCTCGGCCGGCTTCACATTATGGAGCAGTTGTCCGGTAAACTGTCGTGGGACAACGATAAGCTCCTTTCTACCTGTACGATCAACAACCTTTACCGTCACTTCAGCTGATTTTATCCGATCACGAAGTTCAGATGCGAGATACCGCTGGATCTTTTCTCCCGTCAGAGACCGCAACCCAGGAAGTAAAGGATAAACCATCAGGTCTGTTCCCTTAAAGGGGAGCAATATCCGCTTTTTCCTGACGGTGAAATTAGGCGAGTCCTTAGCCATAGTCATTTCATAAGTTTTTCCATCAGCGCCGCAACTCGTCATACTCAGGTTGTGGCCTACCGTCCAAAAACTAAGCAGGCCGATGCCGAATTCGCCTTGGATACCAGCCGATTTTTCGGACTTGAACTGGCGTTTGATAGAATCACAAATGTGGGTGGCCACACGACGGAAATCTGGAAGCCCATCTTTATTTCTAGGAATCCCCTCGCCATCGTCACTAACTTTAAGGTAAAATTCACCTTTCTTTTTTCCTCTAATAATGACGATCTGTTTTGCGCGCGCGTCAATGCTGTTTTCCACAAATTCGGCTACCGCTTTCAGGGGATTGGCTTGAGATTTGGCAATGATGCTGATGGCATTCCAGTGATCGGCTATGCGCAACTTTCCGGTGCGGACGTCTTCTCTTTTCTTTTTACGTACGGATTTCGTCATTGTTGACTCCATTTGGCCAATGGTTCGGCTTAAGTTGAAGGAGAAAATCATCAACTGGACAACAGATTATTCCATCAACCATCAGTTTCTCTGCCCCTCGATATAACAATATCGCACTCGCTTCCGGGTAGTCGATCAGAAACGTTTTAAGTGATCTAAGACTTTTGGGATGAATTTGTTTTGCATTCTTAACTTCCAAAGCGTGGAAGTGATGCTCTCCATACAATATGAAATCAACCTCTGCTCCTCCTCGAGACCGCCAAAAATAGCAACCCACCTGACCGTCCGAGTAATCGCACCAGGCTTTAAGGTGTTGCAAAACCAAGCCTTCCAAAGCCATTCCTCCAATTTCATCGGGACTGTCAAGCGGTCCTCTGGGGCGTAAATGGTAGTAAACACCGGCATCAAATAAATAAAATTTGGGTTGCGCCGTCATGGCGCGTCTCGCGCGTCTTGTAAAGACGGGAAGTTTATATCCCAGTAATAGATCTTCAATAATCGACAGATAGTTCTC